>JAEOUL010000066.1 GCA_016839345.1 Candidatus Thorarchaeota archaeon
GAAATTTGTGTCACGCCGCGCAATTCTACTAACATTCTTAGTATGTGTTTTCTTGTTAACACCGATTACATCGGGTTATAACACTAAACCAATGATCGGAGAGTCTACAACTTCATCTTGGTCTGGTGGATTGATAATCGATCATACCTGTATCGATTTGGATGCGATTCCTTCACAGTACATTGATGCAGCTCAAACCAATGTCAAGATACATTACGCTCATACAAGTCATGGTGGTCAGATTACCACTGGATTGACCAGACTTGAGACTGCTAATGCTGCATTTGATGTGTCGATAGCAAGCCTATCCCTTCCTACTGATAGTGGAGCACTATGTATGTATGATGGTAACAGTCCACATACCTACATCACACCTGATCTTTATTGGCAGGGCGAGAGTGCAAGAGCAATCACTCAGGCTGTTATAGATGACAATCCTGCCTTCACAGTATCCCTCTGGTCTTGGTGCACTCAGGTGGACTATTACGACACCAATGGAGTTCAAGAATACCTTGATGCCATGAGCGCACTAGAAACAGCAAATCCTGGAATCACCTTCATCTATTTGACAGGTAATGCACAGGCTGAAGATAGTAGTGGATATCAACGATGGCAAAACAATGAGATGATTCGTCAATACTGTCTAGAGAATGATAAGATATTGTTTGATTTTGCAGACCTCGACTGCTGGAGTAATGGTGTTCATCATACCTACTCCTACAATCCTGGTGATGGAGTTGTTCAGGTTCCTTCAGAGCATCCAGACTTCAATGGAGATGAAGCAGGACACACAACATATACAAGCTGCGAGCAGACAGGTCGTGCATTCTGGTGGATGGTATCTATGCTAGCTGGTTGGAACGCTCCCACAATCACCGCATCGACAACAACATCTACGGGCACATCAACTACAGGAACGACATCAGGTACTGGGACCACCTCAGATGGAAACATCCTGAATCTATTGGATACTACAACACTGTTCTATATTGGTGTCATTGCAATCGCCCTTGTTGTTGGGTATGTTGCAAAACGACGAGTTTCCTGATAGTGTTAAGTGTTAAACTCTAGACAATCCACATCCAACAATAGATTTATTAACGATTGTTAACATAAATCTGGGTGTGGGGTCTAATTTTATGACTAATAACTACAGAAAATTCCAAATCATAAACGCATTAGCTATCATCGTAACAATAGCAATGAACTCCCTAGCGAATATCATTCGCTTTGGCGGAGTGACTACAGGTGATGCTGCTGATACATTCTTCAGCTACTTTACTCCTGCCGGATACGTCTTTTCAATCTGGGGAATTATCTACGCTCTCCAGTTTGTCTTCATAATTTATCAAATAAGATCAAATCAAGTTGAAGCAGAATATCTTGGAAAACTCGGCTATTTCTACCTGATTGCAGGTATCTTCAACGTCACATGGTTGCTTGCATTTCATTATGCAGTAAGTACACCAATTCTACTCCTCGTGACTGAACCACTGATTCTAGGACTATTGGTCTCTCTTCTCTACACTTATGTTAAGTTAGAGATAGGCGTTAAAGAAGTACCTCGTAATGTGAAACTAGCAGTTCACTTACCAATTAGCGTCTTTATCGGTTGGGTTTCAGTTGCTACAATTGCAAATACCGCATCTGTCCTTAACACATTTCTCACAATTCCTATTGACGTGCAGTATCTCTGGACCTCTTTGGTTCTTGTTGTTGCTCTCTTGCTGGCCATCATCATGCTTGTCATGAGAAAGGACATTGCGTATGCTCTAGTAATTGTTTGGGCTGCAATTGGTATCTATGTGAAGTGGACGACCCTTGAGGTGATTCCACTCATCTACTGGACTGCTTTGATTGTTGCAATAGTTACACTGATTGCTATCATTATTGTTCCACTCGTTAAGAGAAAGAATCTAGTAGACTATTATCTTGTCAGAAATTAAGAGTTGAATGGTGAGAGATTGAATCTCTCACCCACTCATTTTTTATCCTTCTTCTTCTATTACATCAGAAGCTCTGAGTAGTTCAGTGGCGAAAGGTGAATCATCCGTTTTAACTAGGAAGTGATTTTCCAGAGCTATCATGATTGCTTTGTAGACTCGTCCCTCTTCAAGACCACAAGCTGCAATCTCTGATGCGAGCTCTTCAAGTTTGAATTCTTCGCCATGCTTTCTTGCTATTCGTTCATTTGCACAGCTTGTTGTTGGGAATTTCTTTGTTTCGTCCAACTTGAATGTCCTCAGTAATTGGCCATCGAGTATGTCCTCAAATAGTGCATCAAACTGTGAAGTCGTATGTCGGTCGAGAACAACTACTGGTACATCTTCCATTGTTTCATCAAAGATGAATCCTACCGTTTTAGCGAACTGGATCATCCTCTCCCGTTGTTCGGGAGATGGATTTCCTGTGGTTATGAATGCACAGACCAATTTGTTGGATGAGATTACCCGAACGATGTCGGAGATTGGAATCAATCCCCATTCTTCAGAAGAAGTTTCAATATCGAACTCGCCTCGGAAGCTGGTTATTGCGGTGATGAAGGCTGAGATTACAGTTTCCTCAAGACCTTCTCTTAGAATCTTTGAATAAACCGGAAGACCACTGTCTTTGTGAAGGACAATCACACCCAGAAGACTTCTGACATCATCGAATCTTCTCTTGATTGATAGTGCTTCTTTATTCTCTCGAATTCGCCTTCTTCTTGCGGATCTTCTATAGACTAATCCTGCACAGAGAGCAAAGAGCCCAATCAGAATTGGATAGTATCGTGTTGTTGTAATCCATAGCATTGTGACGACGTTTCTTGCGGGACTCAAGTCTGCTGTAAATTCGGAAGTCATAATGTAATTCTCGCCTTCACACTCTATCAAGAGATGGTATTCACCTTCTGCTACGGGCATTGGGATCACTCCACTATAGTCACCAAGAGTTTCAGTTTCAATAAGTGCATAGGAACTACTTGGCGCTCCATTTGGATCCACAATATAACAAAATACCTCTAAGCCAGAAACTGGATGTCCTGTATCTGACTCAGTTATTCGAACAGTGACTATTGATTCAGAATTCTCAGGACCATTCAAGCCCTGCAATACTTCGACAGATATTGGTATTCTACCTACTTCAAATGTAATTCTATATACTGCTGAATCAAATCCCAGTTTTTCAAATGTCAGAGTTACGCTATGTTCACCAAGTTCTAGTGGTGTAAGATTGACTGCATATTGACCTGAACCTAATTCAATATAGGTGACCCAATCAGCACCACCTCCAGATGGAGATATCGTCGCACCAAAGATATTGCTACTATTTGATTCAAATATGAAATCGAATGTGAAAGTATAGGATCGACCAATATAGAGGGTCTCGAGTGGACTTGAGCCCTGGATAGATGTATCAATCTCTTCAACCTCAATGAAGAATGATTTTGTAGCGAAGCGATAGTTTGTCTTATCTGCAACAATACTTAGCACCCATGAACCAATTCCAATCCCTTTGATTGAAATGATATAATATCCTACGTACTCTGACACCTGAATTTCGAGCTCTGGTATATCTGGAAGCACTGTGATGTTTGCTCCCTGAACTGCTTGACTCGGATTCGTTCGTTCGTAGTATACAATTAGCTCATATGGATCAGCAAATTCGACAACTACTGATGAAACATCTCCTCCAAATCTCAAGGATGTCTGAATCTCAGTTACAACAAATGTGAATCCTGCGCTTGAGCTCTGATAATTATTCATTGAAGCTCTAAATAGTAAATCAAAAGTCTGGATTAGAGAAGATTCCAATGTGATATTGTAATAGCCATTTCCTGCTGGTACAACAGGACTAACAGTTAGTCCAACTGGTGGACTGAGTATTGTAACAGTTGCACCATCGATAGGATTCAAGCTCTCATCCAAGAACCTCAGTTGAAGTACAAATGTCTGGTTGATTGCTACAGTATA
>JAEOUL010000353.1 GCA_016839345.1 Candidatus Thorarchaeota archaeon
CAATGTCGTCAACACTGTCTAAGTGTTGCTCGTGTTTTATTGGACATACTCCCCACAATAATCTGAGTCTTCGCGAAACTCTCTCATTCGGTGTGACCGCAAATATATGAGTAGGAGGTCTGAATTTGGAAATCCATCTCGCCGTGTATCCTGTACGTGTTGCTGTGATTATTCCATCTATATTCTCAGAAAGCAGTGTAACTGCATTATATGTCATATTCCCAATTATCTCAACAATCATTCTTCGCGGTGAGGTGATGTCAAGCGGGTCTTCTCCAAGAATTGTTTTCTCTGTTCTTTTGACAATTCTCTCCATCATCTCTACAGCTCGTACAGGGTCGTGACCCACAGCAGTTTCACCACTGAGCATCACTGCATCAGCTCGTTCCATAATTGCATGAGCCACATCACTCACCTCTGCACGAGTTGGTATCATTTCTTCAGTCATTGATTCTAACATATGTGTGGCAACAATGGCTGGTTTTGCCCAAATATTGGCAGTCCTAACAAGTTCTTTCTGAAGGATTGGAACATCCTCCAAAGGCACTTCGATTCCAAGGTCACCTCGAGCGATCATAACACCATCTGATTCTTTGAGAATCTCAATGAAATTCTTGATTGCTAATGTGTGTTCAATCTTGCTTATTATCCAAACGTCACTTGGACCGTTTGCATCTGTGATGCTCCTCAGTTTTCGAACATCTTCACTATCTGTAACAAAAGAGAGTGCAATCAAGTCAGGTTCCAATTCAGCTGCTAATTCTAAATCATTAAGATCTTCTTCAGTGGGTATTGTACATGAAAGTTTGATCCCTGGAATATTGACCCCTTTTCTGCTTGAGATAGGACCACCATGCAAGACCGTTGTTGTTACTTCAGTATTCTGAATCTTCTTTACTTTCAATCTGACAATTCCGTCATTCAGTGCAATGATTGTCCCTTTCTTAACATCTTGAGGTAGTTCCTTATGGGAGATTGAAACCCTACTTTCATCGCCAACGAATTCATCTGTTGAGAGTACAAAGTCATTGCCAGTCAACAACTCTACCGGACTTGCGAGTTCTCCTATCCGAATCTTAGGTCCCTGAAGGTCAAACATAATCGGAAGTGTGTCATCAACCGAGCGGAGAGTATCGAAAGTCTTCCTTGCACTCTTGTGGTCCTCATGAGATAGATTTAGTCGAGCCACATCCATTCCAGCTGCAACCATCTTTTCTAGAATGTCCTTGGATTTTGAAGCAGGACCAATTGTGCAGACAATTTTTGATTTTGTTTCGAGGAAGACCACCTAATCACTCTCGCATTACAGAATTACATGCGATGTAATAGAACTTGTCCTGACTAAATATCCCACATATTCAATGGATTGACATAAATCCTAGTAGCATCTCATCTTGAAAGAAGTAAGACTAATCGTTCGGGTGATATTGATTGAAAATTTCAAAGATTCGTGCACTAGAGATTCTTGACTCCCGTGGAAACCCTACATTGATGACTAAAGTCACTCTATCTGATGGAACAATAGGTGTGGCCAAAGTACCAAGTGGAGCATCAACAGGAATCCTTGAGGCTGTTGAACTAAGAGATGGTGGAGCCCGATACTTGGGTAAGGGAGTCTCACAAGCAGTGAATAACGTCAATACAGTACTTGCTGATGCAATGGATTCTGTTGATCCACTCTCACAGAAGGCTGTTGATGAAACCCTCCTTAAGACTGACCCAAGTAAGGGAAAGGGAAAGCTTGGAGCGAACGCCATTCTCTCAGTATCCATGGCAACAGCAGTAGCTGCTGCATCGCATCTCAAGTTGGAACTCTTTGAGTATCTCAGAAAGAATGTTATTGGAAAGGATGCGAAATATCAACTCCCCGTACCTATGTCCAATGTCATAAACGGAGGGGCTCATGCAGGCAATGAACTCGCTATCCAAGAGTTCATGATTCTCCCAATTGGTGCCAAAACATATCCTGCTGGTTTGAGATGCGTAAGCGAAGTGTATCATCATCTCGGGAAGAGAATGATAAAACATCACGGCAGAATGGCAAAACATGTTGGAGATGAGGGCGGATTCTGTGGTTTTGGGTTGAAGGGAACAAATGATGCTTTTGAGGAGATTATGGGTGCGATCGAAGAGGCTGGGTATACTCCCAAGAAGGATGTTGTACTCGGTATTGACGCGGCTGCAAGTGGTTTCTTCAAAGAGGGAAAATATGACATCGATGGCAAGAAAATGGATGCATCTGAACTGCTTGAATTTTATCTTGACCTAGAGAAGACATTCCCACTTCAAACCGTTGAAGACCCATTCGAGGAAGAGGCGTTTAACGATTTTGCAGAGTATATGAAGAAAACGAAAATCCAAGTTGTCACAGATGACCTCACAGTATCAAACCCAGAGATAGTTCGAAGAGCCATCAAGGATAGAGCTGGTAATGCACTTCTCCTCAAGGTGAATCAAATCGGATCTGTAACTGAGGCCATAGAGGCTGCCACCATTGCCTTTGAGGCTGACTGGAGTGTCGTCGTGAGCCACAGGAGTGGAGAAACGGGTGACACCTTCATATCTGATCTCTGTGTCGCCTTGGGTACTGGACAGCTCAAGACAGGAGGTCCAGCACGAAGCGACCGCGTGGAGAAATATAACCGGCTTCTCGAGATCTATGATGTTCTTGATGGCAAGTGCGGCTATCCCGGTTCTGAGTTCAGAACTGCTTGGAGGAACTATTGAGCGATGAGTGACAGGAGAATTGCAGTCTTTGTTGTGATGGATGGAGTCGGTGATAGACCTCTAAAAGAGCTGGAGGGTAAGACACCTCTTGAAGCTGCAAAAACTCCTACCTTTGATAGACTGGCCGAACAGGGACAAAGCGCTCTGATGAATGTGATTGGACCTGGCATAACACCCGGTTCTGACACAGCACACTTGGCACTCTTTGGATATGATCCATTGGCAGAATATCCTGGGAGAGGTCCTTTGGAGTCCTTTGGCGCTGGTCTTGAAACAAAGCCCGGAGACGTTGCTTTCAGGTCTAACTTTGCAACTGTAGACGAAAATATGGTTGTTTTGGACAGAAGAGCTGGTAGAACCTTCACTCCAGAAGAACAGGCAGAACTGCAAGCAGCTCTTGATGGTATCGAGATTGGTGATGTCAAGGTACGATTCATAACTACTGTGGAACACAGAGGCGCACTTATTCTGGAAGGTGAAGGTCTCTATGCTGACATTAGTGATGTAGACCCGCATGAAACTGGAAAGAAGATATTGACTGTCCGTGCACTGAAACCTGAGGCTGAGAAAACTGCCCAAGTTGTCAATGAATTAATGCTTGTTGCGTATCAGCGGATGAAAGATCTCAAAATCAACAAAGAACGAGCAAAGAAGGGACATCCACTTGCTAATGCACTACTTCTCAGAGGTCCGGGTCGACACAATGATGTTCCATCTTTGCCAGAAAGATATGGAATCAAGGCTGCTGTGATTGCTGGCGGAGCTTTGTACATTGGAACAGCAAAGTATGTTGGAATGCAGCACATTCCCGTTCAAGGCCAGACTGGTACTATCGACACAAACTTTGACAACATTGCAAAGAAGGCCATAGAAACTATTGAATCAGATTTCAACTATTTGTTTGTTCATATCAAGGCTCCAGACAATGCTAGTCATGATGGGAACGCAAAAGAGAAGATTCTAGCGATAGAACGAACAGATGCAATGGTCGGAAAGATCGTGGATGCGGTCGGTGACAAAATTGTCCTTGCAGTTACCGGGGATCATTCCACTCCAGTAAGCACGGGGGAGCATTCTTGCGATCCTGTGCCAATTGTGTTTTGGTCAAACTTCATCCGACCTGACTCTGTAAAGAAATTCTCCGAAACTGATGCTGCAAAGGGTGCGCTACACACAATTAGAGGAATAGATGTTCTACCCCTTCTTCTTGGATATGCTGGATACATAGAGAAGTTTGGTGCGTAGTAGATTAGTTACTGACTTGGTCCAACTTTTCCTATTGCCCTGTATTCGAAATCATGTGAAATGACGTTCTGCTCATCATAGACATTTCGACCATCTACAAGAGTACGAGTTCTCATCAATTCTCCAATCTTTGCAAAGTCGAGATCATAGTAATCACTGTGTTTGGTAACCAACGCGAGACAGTCGGAGTTCTTCGCTGCAGTTTGTAGATCCCTCTCTATCTGATGCGGACCAAGATCCCACTCTCGAACGTAGGGGTCGTGAAGAATAACCTTGGCACCACTTTTTTCCAGTTTTCTGATTAATGGTAAAGCCGGAGTGTTTCTCGTATCATCGGCATTTTCTAGATATGCGGCACCTAGTACTGTCACTGTGGCATCCTTCAGTTTTACTCCCTTTTTCTTGAGAGCATCTTCTATGAGGAAACTCATGTGGATCGGCATGTGATTGTTAATCTCTCGTGCAAGAGCAATGAATCTAGCCTCTACCTTCTTTGAACCATATTCGTTGAGTCCGTAACGCAATAACCACGTATCTTTTGGTAGACAATGACCTCCTACCCCGGCCCCTGGAATGTGCATCATTCTACTGGGTAGCTCATTCACCAAGTCAATTATTTCATAGACATTGACACCAAGACTTTCGCAGGCTAACGCCATCTCATTGGCGAATGCTATGTTCACATCACGATATGCATTCTCAATGGTCTTGGAAACCTCAGCAGTAAGAACATCAGTCTTATGGACTGCTGCTTTGACAATCTTTGAGTACATCTCAACAGCCCGCTCTGCGCTCTCTGGGGTTATTCCCCCTACAATCCGTGGGAGATGCACTATATTCCTGATCAACTTCCCGGGCATGACTCTCTCATAGGCGAAAGCGAGGTCAAAGTCTTCTCCTCCCTTCATGCCTGAATGTTCTTCGATTATTTTCTGTACAATGTTCTGGGTTGTTCCCGGAGCAACTGTGGACTCAACAATAACGAGAACCCCCTTTTTGATACGCTTGCCTATTTGTTGGCTGACTTCTCTTAACGAATCATACTGAGGGACATGGTTTTCATCGGTGGGTGTTTGAACATCAATCAGAATGATATCGGACTCCTTCAATACTTCAACATCATCAGTGACTTTGAAGGATTTTGCCTCAACAACTTTGGCAATCAGCTCGTCAAGATCTGGCTCTTCTCCCTCAAATGGTGATTTTCCTGCATTGAGATGTTCAATCTTCCATCCTGACCTCTTCGATCTTCGCTGAAGACCTGTCACAAGAAAGCCTGGAACATCTGCCAAAAGTGCTGCACATGGAATGCCAACATAACCCATTCCAATCACTGTAATTATAACAACCATGACTCGCACAATCTCGAATTGATGTCAGGAAACCCCACAGTAGTCATAAAAAGAGTTCTGACAGCCTTCTACTCTACATCAACTGCAGAAGTAACTCTTGCAATAGAGTCCTCCACGAACTGGTTATTATCAATCCTCATCTCAATGGCGTTCTCAGGGCATACCTCAACGCAGCGACCACATCCTCTGCAATGCTCGTTGATAACAGCATGACTATCAACAAGATGTATGGCGTCAACAAAGCATACATCTTGAGTGCAGGTGCCACAACCAACACAGGCATCTGTGACCCTGACATGAACACCCTGCATCTTGGTGACCTTTCTGCCAATTTCTGGATTTACATCAGGTAGAATCTTCCAAAGGCAACAACATGGACAGCAATTACAGACGGTCAGTAGTTTTTCACCAGGTGATACGCCCAACCATTGTGCGTCAAGCTTATTGCGTCCAATGAGGTGAATGAGTCCTGCATCACGACAGTTTCGTGCATGCTGGTGTGCTTCCTCTTTTGTGACCCGACGCCCAAGTTTTGGGTTGATTCCTTCAACTGCCTCACCAAGAAACAAGCACCCATATTTTATGGGGTAGTCCTCACACTTCAAAGAATCACGACAGATGCAGAAATCCATGATCCAATGGTGATTTGATTTCTCAATGAAGTGATGAACAATCTCTGAGGGTAGGGGGATCTCTTCAGGTCGTTCAAGCTGTCTATTGATCTGAATGGTTTTTTGTACAACATTATCTTTTGGCAGATATATGATGTCATCGCCTTCAAAGAGCATCTTGTCTACAATTCGTCCCAAGAGTGGAATGTTGGTTGCTTTCGCAATGAGGTTTACATTTGGGAAGGTTTTCTTTAGTAGTCTGACGAACCACATTGGTCGTGCCATAATAAATGAAATTGCATTACCTCTGATATTCCTATCGAAACCACAGCTTCATATCTAATAACTATCAAAGTCAAAACAATGACGGTTAGAGATATTCTCATGCTTGGAAATCCACAATTATTCGAGGTGTCTGAAGAAGTAGCGGCATCCGACTTGGAGTATCTTCAAGATGTGATTCAGGATCTCCATGATACTATGATGCATTTTAGAAAAGAACATGGAGCTGGAAGAGCCATTGCAGCTCCTCAGATTGGAGTCATGAAACGCGTTGTATACATGCACATTGATTCTCCAATAGTATTTCTAAACCCTGTATTGAAGAATATGAGCAAAGAGATGATTGAACTCTGGGATGATTGTATGAGCTTTCCGGGCCTTCTTGTTAGGGTTCAACGACACAAGCATTGCACCATAGTATACAGAGATACAGACTGGAATTTACACTCAATGGAACTTGAAGATGATCTATCTGAATTACTCCAACACGAGCATGATCATCTGGATGGTATACTGTCAGTGATGAGAGCCATCGATGGAAAATCCTTTGCTTTAAAAAATCAGAAACATCTGTTATAGACCAAGTTTTGGAATTTGCATCTCCAAAACACCAACCCTTTATGCGTTTCAATTAATTGTGGCATATACTCGCTCAGAGAGGAAATAGTCGATGAGATATCTACGACTCATAATTATTCTAATCATTATAGCTGTCGTTGGAACCTTGAGTGCGGCTACAATTTATGGATGGGTTTTGGGGCAGACAATCTACATATCCGCATATCAATTGAAGTCGGATGTGAACTTTTGGGCCACATGGACCCTCAACAACAATATATTCACAGCATCACTATTACTCGCGCTACTGAGTAGCGTATTCACACTATGGACACGTTCAACATTCTTGTCCTTCATTTCTGCTCTCTCTCAGACTGGATCTCAACTAAAGACACTCGACATGAAGTCTGGTGTGGCGTGGAGAATCTTTGAGATTGGAGCTTTCTTCCTGTACTACATATCAACTGGAGGTTATTCTATCACTGGTCAGAATGTTGCATTCTTGATGATGCTGATGGGTGACGGATCAATATCCATCTCTCCGAGTGAAGTAGGGATTATGTTTTCATTACCATTTGCTCCAGGTACCTCTGCTGCATCTATTCAGAGTCTTATCCCCGCAATGGAGGCGTATCAACTGTATGTTGGCCTGATCTCAACAGTGCTGGTAGCAACTGCAGCTCGATTGGTTTTGAGCATCATCACAGACCTGATGCTTCAGCGACGTGATATCTTTGTAGTCATCTCAAAGGGTCTTTTGGTGGTCGCTCTTGCACTAGGCCTTGAGATTCTCACTGTGCCGATGTGGACTGTCAATGCTGGAACTTGGATGAGCTATCTTGCATTGCTCATTGGATTAGGTGCAAGTATAGTTGGCTCAATTGCATTCATGGTTGTGAGAGTCCGGTCAGGTGATGAACGTCAACGCCTAAGAAGTAAGATTGCTTCTCTGGAAGGGGACCTTGCACGTTTACAAGGCGAACTACTCTCCCTTCGCCAGGAGTATGAAACTGGTGCGATCTCTGCAGAGGACTATCGAAAACGAGTCAATCTGTTGATGGAGGACCGTGTGAATATAGCCAACGAACTTCGAAGATTAAAGCTCGAGCGATTATTACCACTAGGTGGTTCCCAGAAATCGTTCGCTCTGATTGCTGGTTTCCTGATTGTTTTAGTAGTGGCCCTTCCGGTTATCCAAGGTTTATATTATGGAATACAGATGGAAGGTGACCATTATATCGACTGGAAATTCAACTTGGAAACAAACAAGGAAATAGAAATCACAAACTGGGCGGCTGGACTCAGTGACTTCGAGGTAAAACAACTTGAGGAATTGACTGTCAATGCCACGCCTGAGAGTGAAGTGGAATCGCTTTCCACTGTACGACAGTGGGATCAGACTGCAAGTTACTTACGAATGCGGAATCAGATAGGAACGAATTGGATGCAGTTGGCTGACTCGGATATTGTGTACTTGAAAGGTCATGAATATTGGATAGCTCCCTTGACCTTCGATATTGGAGCTACTTGGACCAGTTTCATCAATCAGCGTATCCTTTACACACACACAGAGGGCCTTGTTGTGCTTGATGCGTTTAGTGGTGAGTTAGTTGAGAATGATGCCCTGATTTCTCTATTCAACCGCACGGAGGACATTAATTTCTACTATGGTGAAGGTGCTGGATTTAACGACATTGTATTCGTGAACGTACCAAACTTTCAGGAGGTTGGAAACACATCTTTTGATGGTACGCCAGATTACACCCTAACTGGTTTTGAGTCATTCTTCTATATTCTCACTATGGGCCCAGATGCATGGTCGTATCTTGGTAGAGATATGGACATGCTAGTTGAACGCGATGTTGTTTCCCGTGTAAAATCAATTCTCCTTCAAGGTCTCAATGTTGATAATGACCCCTATATTGTAGTGGATCCAGTTGGAAACATCTACTATGCAGTTTCAATCTTCATTGACTATCATCTAGCCACAGGCTATGCTCATGAGAATTATATGCGATTCATGGGTGTGGCTCTAGTTGATATAGAAAACGGAGATATTGAGTTCTATGAATCTCCAACCACTGGCGAGGGACTCTTCTTAGACAATACCTACAAGAGCTATTACAACTGGTTAGAAACTCCTGATTGGTTGCAATCTCAATTGAAATGGCCTGAAGACCTCTACGAACGTCAACTTCAGGTTGCATACCTCTTCCATGTTAAAGATGGTGAACAATGGAGCACTGGAGTTGATTTCCATCAGGACCCAAGCGATTCTGATACTAGGTATGTGATAATGAATATCGAAGGTGAAGAGAGGTTTGTGGCCTATCATAATGCGGAATTTCGCCTAGCAGAGGCGCACAATCTTGCTGGTATCTATATCATGGGCTGTGGTGACACAGACTTTGGTCGGTTTACATTCTATAAAGCAGGTGAGGCTGGGTTCTCAGATTGGCTTGGGCCAAATGCTGCCATCCAAGCTTTTGAAACAAATGATGTGGTGCGAACACAGCTTCAACTATGGGGTGAACATCGATACGGGAACCGGCTCCTCTATCATCTCGGTGGAGACCTGTTCTTTGTGATTCCGGTCTTTCTTGAAGTGGAAAGCTCAGTCAACCGAGTCATCCAGAAGCTCGGTGGTGTTGGACTGGTCGATGTTGAAACCGGAGATCGAGTGGAGCTTGGTGAAAGTGTCGTTGAAGCATACTACAAAATGTTCGGCCTTCTGAATCAAACTGTTGTTGAAGAAGGAGAAATCGGATTTGAGAGTGTCACTTTCAGTCCATTGACAATCGAGTCTGGAGACTTTTCAAATCTTGTTACTCTGATGCGTAATAATGACAATATGACCCACCACATGTACATTGACATTGTCACTGTAGCAGGTAACTTCTCAATCAACTGGCATGGATCTGAAGTCACTCCCTTGGTCAGTCCTTCTAATAGTACATTCACGCTGGACATTGGAGATGTTGGTACTGGTGATCTCTATGGCACGTCACCAATGGTCACAGTCTATCTGCCGACTGGGATTGTATTAGCACAGTATCTGGTGCAAATCATCTTGCGTACTGAGGATGGAGTCGTAGACCAAATCAATTTGCTCTTGACAGTCACTTAGACCTGTTGAGTTTGTACCATGAAATAGTGCGCTCAAGCCCTGTTTCAAAAGGCACACTAGGAGTGAAACCTAGGATATCAGAGAGTTTATCGATACTTCCCATACTATCTCTCACATCTCCCCTCCTCTGAGGAACATGGATTATCTCGGATTGTGACTCGGGAATGTATGTTTTGACAAGCTGAGCTAAATCTAGAATACTCGTTGTTTCGGTTCCTGAAACATTCATAATCTGAAATTCTGCATTCGAAACTTGACCAGCAAGCAATGTTGCTCTTACAACATCATCAACGTGAATGAAACTCCGGGTCTGTGTGCCATCTCCATCCACTGTTATGGAAACTCCATCATACGCTTGGTTGATGAAGATTGGTATGACTCCACTATATTCCGAGTATTCTTGACGAGGACCATAGACATTGAAGTATCGAAGAATCGTAGGGACTACTCCGTGGGTTTCACCAAATGCCAAACAGTACATCTCAGCCGACAATTTTGATGCAGCATATGGACTCAAAGGGTAAACTGATGAGTCTTCAGAAACGGGTAATTTTGATGGACTGCCATAGACTGCTGCACTTGAGGTGTACACAAATCGCTTTACACCCTTTTCGAATGCAAAATCTAGCATGTTGAGTGTACCATCGACATTAACATCATTCACTGTGAATGGGTCTTCAATTGAAAATTTGACTGATGATATTGCAGCTAGATGAAAGATTAGATCGACTTCATCTTGGATTTCGTTTTTTAGGCCAGGATTACATACATCCTCTTCAAAGAATTCGAAGTTGCCAGACTCCCTAGCATCCTCAAGATTCTTCATTGAACCTGTTCTCATGTTGTCTATACCTATCACACTATATCCTTGTTCAATTAGCAAGTCAACAAGATGACTTCCAATAAAACCTGCAGCTCCAGTAACAACCACCCTTTCTGTCATAATCAGAGAAAGCAAGCATGCGATTTCTTGTTAACCTTTTTCCTGAGTTTCATGTACTGCAAAGGCCTTTATCATAGATATCCCCAACTGCTTACGGGTTGACTAAGTGTATTTTGTGTACATCATCGAAACAGAGGATGGAACTTACTACACTGGTATGACTAATGATGTCGCACGTAGACTCCAGGAACATCTCTCAGAGAATTCGCGAGGTGCAGCATATCTCAAAATGCACAAACCTGC
>JAEOUL010000354.1 GCA_016839345.1 Candidatus Thorarchaeota archaeon
AGAAAGAATGGGAATCGACTGATGGAGAACGAAAGAGTGCAATGAAGGCTGCACGAAAAATCAAAGACCTCTTCAAAAAAGACTCACGAGTACACCTCCAATTCGAGCGAGGACGAACTGACAAGGTAGTCGAAAAAATCAAGGGTTCTCAAGAAGTTCGTCGATAGATGTTACCTTCTCATCTGTACGTGTTACAGTGATAGACACACCATGCAATTGAGGGGGTGACCCATTTTCTGGAACTGATACAAGAGCCAGTGCCCATGGTCCGTACGGTACGACTGCCGATCCCTCTGGAACTTTTTCATCACCTATAGTCCTGACAACGATACTTCCAGCTTTGGCTTTCACTCTAGCTGTACTACCATCCTTCAAACCCAGTCTCTGCAGATCCCCCTTGTTCATCCTTACAAGCGCCGCATTTTCCTGATATTCAGTTGAGAACTTGCCTTTGACAGATTCAATATCAGTTTCAAATGATCTTGCTACTATAAGTTTCAAATCTGCATGAGGAAATAGGAAATCGCCCAGTGCCATGTTCCAGACATCCAGATTTGTTGTGATTCATATCACATATTATGTTTCTGATATCACTGCAGGGAGTCTGGGCCGCAAACACCACCCTTTTTTACAATTATTTTGCTAAGTTACCAATTCATAGGTGGTATCTTTGAGAATAGGGACAATATACGGAGATGTTTTTGCTGAACGGGTGATAGGTAATCTGATTAATTTCAAGACGTTCTGTGAGGGTTGCGAACCTGTCTGTTCAGAATGTCGGAGCGGTTATGGCTCCCACGTGGGTGACATTGTTGGAATTCATCCAACTGATTCTCCTATGCCTACGATGATTGAGGATCCTGAGCATTTCATCAAAAATCTCAATCTGACTAAATGTGATCTCCTCCTTATCGTTGCTATCCACCATGATATCCTTGCAGCTGTAGATATCCTAGTGAGGGAAACTGGCGCAAAAGCAGTGATAGTCCCTATTGAAGATCCAACATGGGTGCCCCCAGGTCTCAGAGTCCAAGTTAAGGAAACTCTTGATAACATTGGAATTGATAATGCATTTCCAAAACCCTTCTGCACGCTTGAACCTGGAGAAGGTAAGTTAATCGATGAATTCATCGAAAGGTATCGAGTTGGGAAACCGATTCACTATGTAGACATGAGTGGTGATATGATTAAGGAGATTGGACCTCTCAGAAGTTCGCCTTGCGGATGTACATGGTACGTTAGCCAAAAGATTCGAGGCAAGTCGATAAAAGATACTGACGCTTTGTTTGACGAAATTTCAAAAGCACATCATTCATATCCTTGCACAGCATCAATGGCGAAAGATAGAGAGTATGGAGATGCACTTCTCCATCTCGCAGGCTATACAGCAAGATACGCAGTCTGTGATGCAGTTGGACTTGAAACCTGTAAATTCTCTCATGAAGAGTGATAATGGTGCCTGATGACATTCTTGAGTACTGGTCGAGTCTCTCTCGTGAGCTAGCAGCAAGATTCAACGCTACAGAGGTAACAAAAAGTTCTGCTTGGTGGAGCTGGGACAACTTTGGTGAAGATATACGAACACTCCGAAACAGATTCGGAATCGGTGAAAAATATGTCGATATTCTTGGGCTCCACGTAGATTTTCAAACCGGAGAAACCTATGACACGATTGCAAACAAGAAGACCTATACAAGTCGAGTTGTGCCTCATCTCTATTATCACAGTAAAGCAAAGGACGAGGGTGTAGCAGGCGAGTGGGTTAAGTTCAATTCACTCAGAGGTTCTTGGGCGTGTAGATATGCATTTGATGAGGAAGATATTGGACGGCTTACAAAGGCTTACGAAGAACACAAAGAGAAACTGTTCGCCGCGCTTGAACGTCTTGGTGCAAAACAAGTTGACTACGGTGATGCAGGATTTGAAATCTCATTCTTACCCATGGTGAAAGTACTGCTAGTCTTTGAAGATGCTGATGAAGAGTTTCCCTCAAGTGTGAGATTGCTTTACGACAAGAATTCTATATACTATATGCCTCACGAACAACTCGGGGATATCAGTTGGTTTCTTGCAGGACGTGCACTTCAAGCTCTCGTATAACAAATAAACTGGAGAGTGCATAGCCACCTGTATCAGGTGACATTTGCACTTTTCATCCAGATGGACTACTTCTTGAAGTGAGGAATGATCTCATTGCCAATCTGCTTTATTGCATCACTCTTCTTTGGACCGATTGGTGAACCCACTACAAACTGAGTAACACCTACCTTTCCAAGTTCCTCGATACGTTTGATACATTGTTCTTTGTTGCCAACAACAGCAAAGGCATCAATCATCTCGTCGGTGATTGCGTCAGGCAAATCCTTGAAGTTACCCTCACCCAGTAGTGCACGAACCTTGTTGCAATCATCCATGTTCAGGTTGTGTCGTTCTAGAACGACATCCGGAGAACCTGCAACAATGAATGCCACTACAATCTTCGCATCACCCTCCAGAGCCTCCTCTCTTGTTTTTCCAATGCTGAATGAGGCATACGCTGTCACATCAATATCCTTGATGTTCCTGTCGGCCTCCTCGACACCTTCCTTGATCTTTTCCATTGCTAAATCAAAGTCCTTGGGATGACTCGCATTGATGAGAATACCATCTGCAACCATTGCAGTTTCCTTCAACATCATTGGTCCTTGAGCCCCCGCATAGATTGGTATCTTTGGAGCTACCTTGAGTGGTTTGTCACCTTTCATTACTGGCTTGCCTTTCTCATCCAAGACTTCTTGCTTCTTCACAATAGCAAGTTTAGCCTTCTTCACCTTGAAGACCTTGCCATCGTGCTTGAACTTGTCACCTGCTGTCAGCGCCTGCATATACTTGATAGACTCGACAACTGCTGAAACTGGTTTGTCCCATTTGATTCCAAGAGCACTCAGTGTGACCTTGTCACCAGCGCCTATTCCAATCACAGCTCTCCCGTTACTCAACTCATTGATAGTAACCGCGGCTGAAGCCGTCAGAGCAGGACTGATATGGAACGGGTTAGTCACTCCTGGTCCCATCATGATCTTATCGGTGTTCAAAGCAAGTGCAGTGAGTGTAGCCCAAACATTTCGATTGTTATAGTGATCAGTTATCCAGACATTGTCAAAACCAGCTTCTTCAGCAAGTTTTGTCCATTTGAGTATCTTCTCAATAGGCTTGTCTGGTACGAATTCAATTCCTATTCGCATTATTCGACACTCCTTCCAAACTCGTGTGGCATACTCGCCCTAGAATAAGTTATCGGACAGTGGATTTTGGTATTGAAGCCAACGATGTACAACCACTTCTCCTTCATTGATGACAAGATACGAGGCCTTCTTGCCAATCCAGCACCCTGCATCAGCTACCATCGACTCCTGATGGACATAGGGGGTGTGACCATGCCCTCTTATCAGAAACTGGTCGTCACTGAGACCCACAGACAGGTCTGCAGCAACTCTTCTCGACTCATGAACATCATTTGCAATATGTGGTGGTGGAATCGGGAAACCTCCATACGTGTCAAGAGCTTTGAGAACTCTCTTCCATTCATCAGCAAACTGCTCTATCACCTGCAATGGTTTTCCACTTCTGTTCGAAACATCTTCAAAGTCGCTGATCCTGCTGAGCAACTCCCATTCATAACTGAGTCCTGTCTTCTCTCCCTCAATGTTGCCGTTAAGTGGTCCAGCCAGTTTCTGCTCAAGTGCAATCTGTGTTTCACGAGAGAGAGAGTCCAACTGACCTCGAGTACTCTCGGGTAAGTTTTCAGCGAATTTATTGATGATGACCCAGACATCTGAGAGTTCTTCTTCATTTATGTCAACAAAACACATTGCCTTACTGAAGGTCTCATAGAACCGGAGTGATGACCAGTAATCGACTTGGTGACCATGTATGAACTTCAGTTTCTGTCTGTCATGTGCTAGCTCGAGCGTTTCTGACACTTGGTCTAGTACCCCCGTCGAGTCAGTTGGGACTGAGCTCTGATTCAACAAGCTGAAGATAGCATAATCGTGATTTCCAACAAGGTAATTTTTCTTTGTGTCCAAACGGCTCAATTGTCCAAGTATATCCAGATTCTGTAACAGTACTTTTGAGTTCGAATTTCTCCAAAGGTCGAGAATGTCTCCCAGCAACACAATCCCAGATATATCATCTTGATTTGGTTCTAAGAAATCGTGGATGAATTCGGTGAATCCTGACTTGTTTGATAAATTACTCCCTAAATGCAAGTCACTTACTACGATTATCATATGGTTTCCTCAATGATTATGATCGTGTCCAATATCATCTGGAAGGGAGAACTTGAAAAGCCTAACATATTCAATACCTTTGAAACCCGATACTCTGTTTGCAAGTTCTTCGATTGCTTTTCGGTTTCCCTTCAAAGTAATCACCTCTAAACAGTGATTATGAGTGGCGTGAATGTGAATTGTTGAAACCACTTGAGCATGTGCTGTATGTTGCACTCTTGTGAGATCCGTCATTAATCTTGGTGTATGCTGATAGACTACGTTCAGAGTAGCAATTGTGTTTTCTTGATCTGAATCGGAACTCCAATTTGACTGCAAGATATACTCCCGCATGGCATCACGTATTGCTTCAGACCTACCAACATATCCTCTTTTCTCAACCAGTCTATCAAAATCGTCTAGCAGATCCTCAGGAATTGACACACCAAATCTTTTCAAAGCCATAACACGAACCACCAGTAATAGTAACACGATTTCACTAGAAGTAACACACTTAAGTAATTCTTTTTGCATTAGATAAATGGTTAGTGAATGAAATATGCATGTTCCTGATGGTGTTTTGCCTTTCTGGGTCTATGTCCTCTTCTTAATAATCAGTCTACCAATACTTGGATTTGCAGTGTATAAAATCAATAGACGGTTCGATGAACGATTAACTCCATACATGGGTGTATTGGCTGCAGTAATATTCGCTGCGCAGTTCGTAAACTTCCCAGTTCCTCCTTCAAGTGGACATCTTGTTGGTACTACACTGCTTGCTGTGATGCTAGGACCCTGGGCTGCAATGGTGATAATGGCACTAGTCTTGTTTGTTCAGGCATTATATGGCGATGGCGGGTTACTTGCCTTTGGTCTTAATTTCTTCAATATGGGCGTCTTGGGTTCAATATTAGGATGGGGAATTGCGATCATCTTATTCAAAGGACTCACTAGGTTCCAAGATGCGAAAAGTTCTGTTCTTATTTCAACAGCAATTGCTGCATTTGTTACAACATTGGTAACTGCCTTTGCGTTGGGTCTTGAGCTTATGACAATTCCTGGATTAAGTTTTGACTTTGTTTACATCATCACCGGTATTCATGTACTCATCGCTCTGGGAGAAGCTATTCTTACATTTGTCATTCTCCTCTACTTTGTCAAAGCCGCACCAAAGATGATTTCATTCCTGAAAGATAGCGATACCGGAAAAGCTCTAAGTAGAAGAACATTGGAAGTCACATCGACTGTTGAGGAGGGTAAATGATGGATAGAAACACTGTTGTGCGAGTCATAATTCCAGCTCTAATCGTACTATTTGCTATCATATCCCTCCTGATTTTGACAGGGTTTGCTTCTGAGAATCCAGATGGGTTTGAGTGGTCCCTCTTCGAATGGGCTGGAATTGCAGAACCTGAAGGTGGTTTTGCAGGAATATTCTCATTTCTTGGGGAAGGTCCTATTGTTGATGTAGTAACAGGAGGAATAGGTATTGCTGTCATATTAGTGGTTGCATACCTTTTCTTCAAAATTGCCGCTCGTAAACCGGAACAATCAATCTAATTCGCAACAATTGAAAAGTCGGAGAACATGAATAATGGCTACATTCCTACTGCCTTTCAATGAAGGCAGAGCAAATCTGCAAAGGTTTTCGCCTACAGCTGTTTTGCTATTTGCTTTAGGTCTTGGTGTATTCGTTGCTATACAATCAAATCCTATTGTAGTTCTCTCGATCCTTGTGATGATATTCCTAGGTGGTTTTGTCGCAAAAACACGGTGGAGAGTTGTACTCTCTCTTGCTGCGCGCTTTGAACTCCTCATCTTATTCTGGATGTTCCTCATTCCTTTCATTTACGGAAACACTGTGATTCTTTCAATAGGTTTGCCTTGGGGGTCTTTGAATGCCTATCAGGAAGGTTTCACCTTTGGAATTTTAATTGGCTTTAGAATGATGACAATGGTAATACTCTTCATCACTGTTTTGTCACACATGTCATTAACCGAGTTCATAGGCGCATTACGTACCCTACGAGTTCCAACAGTCATTCTGGGCTCTCTGTTGATAATGCTTCGATATATTCCACTCTTTATGACTGAGAGGAAACGAATGCAAGACGCTCAACAATTACGCGGATATAGTCGTGGTAAAAGGTTTGAACGAATCAAATCATTGGGTTACCTTGTTGGAACAACCATCAATCGTTCATTTGATAGGAGTGCAACAGTCTATGAAGCTATGAGTCTTCGTGGTTTTGGAAAAGGAACCATGGTTTCTGGAAGTGGGTTCAAACGCTCTGATGCTCTTCTCCCTCTTCTCTTGCTTGTTTTTGTTCTAGGTTTACCATTTCTGGTTTCAAAAATAATGGAGGTCCTAATAGTATGACCTGTGCAATCGACATCAATCATGTATTCTTCAGATATCCAGATTTCAAGATGGAGGATATCAATCTTCAGCTCCATATTGGAGAACAGAAGGCATTAGTTGGTTTGAATGGATCTGGTAAGACGACACTATTCAAGCTGATACTTGGTCTCCTTGAACCTGACTCTGGAGAAATATTCGTATTCGACCAAAAACTATCCCGGGACACCCTCTGGGAAATACGACAGAATGTTGGCTTTCTGTTCCAAAATCCAGATGATCAACTCTTTGCTCCAACAGTCTGGGAGGATGTCGCTTATGGTCCTCGAAATCTTGGGCTTTCTGAGGAAGAAGTGAATGAAAGAGTGGAGTGGGCCCTTGAGAGAGTTGGGATGTCAAAGTTTGTCGAAAGGCCTGTGAATCAGATGAGTCATGGACAGGCAAAGAGAGTAGCACTTGCAGGTATCATCGCAATGCGACCTAGTATTCTGATCCTAGATGAGCCTTTCACTGGTCTTGACTTCAGGATGGTTCAGACAATGATTGAGATTATCCAGAAGCTTCGACAGGATGGTATCAGTATCCTCTTCACCACCCATAATAGATTCTTCATTGAGAATTGGTCTGATTCTGTTGCAGTAATCAAGGATGGTCGGATTATTTACGATGGTCCCACCAATGAAGCTATGAATCAAAAAGAGGTCATAGAGAATATCGGTGACTGGGTTCTGCTAAAGGAACAGATTTACTCGTATCGAGCAAATTTGATTTGACTTCTTTCCTAAATACAGAAAACCTTAACACTAATTTCTCTCCGATTGCTCAACTACATGCGGAGGTTGCCAAGCCAGGTTAAAGGCGCAGGGTTCAGATCCCTGTCTCGTAGGAGTTTACGGAGCGATTTCCACTCAGTATCCGAATCGCGAGTTCGAATCTCGCCCTCCGCACCATCTTTGTTCTAATATACTCGTTGTGATATTTTGCTTCTATGAAAGTAACCCGCGTAACTAGCAATCGCAAGTAGACTTGTAAGACTAATCAAAACACTGAACAAGACTACTGTATTGAGGGTGAGAGGAAGAGAGGATATGAGCTGGACACTGATAAGGGTAAAATCAATGATAAGAAACACAACTGTGAAGAAGATAAAGTCCCAAAAATGTCCGGCAAAAAAGCACGATTGAGAGCACCAGATACTTGTCCGATAATAGTCATGCCACCACTTCTCACTTTCGTATGACCCACACCATCCACATCTGGCCGCCTTGTTAGAATTGACCTCAACTCGCTTATCATTGTCCAAAATTCCCTCACCTAGTTCATCTTTGTCTCAAAAGATATAATGTTTATCTGACAAGGTCTTTCGAACATGCTCTCTATTGATGTCATCAAATAACTGCATCCGTTCTACTTCAATATCAAATCTCGCCCCCCGCACCATTCATTATTCTGCATGACTTCAATGCAGCAATTCATTTTTATCAAAGTATAATCCACACTTTTCCCACTTCTAAGGTTGTGGGAGGTTGAATAGTGAAAGCCGTAGTGTATGGAGCTGGAGCCGTAGTAAGTATTCTAGGTGCTACTCTTCATAGAGCAGGTCATGATGTTCTTCTTTTTGCGCGTCAAAATCATGTTGACATGATTCAAGAACATGGTCTAAAGATTAAAGGAC
>JAEOUL010000091.1 GCA_016839345.1 Candidatus Thorarchaeota archaeon
CTCAAACTCAGACCGAATGAATTTCTCTAGTTCTGTATAACGCTCATTATATGATTGAATTAGTTTTCTATCACTTTTGTAAGCAAGCATTTGATCTGTTGTCAGCCCAAGTGCCACTGTCTTGCTTAGTCTGAATGCTGTTCGGATTATATGTTTGTGACCTTCATGCAGGTGGTCAAATGTGCCAGCAAATACCACTTTGTTGTATTGCGAGCCATTCAATGGCAGTAATCACACACTCCTAGACTCTATGATTCCTGCTTCCGTTAGGTCTTTTACAATCTTTATCATTTTACTTGAATCTATCTCTTTGAACTGGAAACAGATCATATCCCAGATGACATCAAGAGAAGTCCATTCTCTAGACATATTGAGCATCTCATCAATAGTCGCGAATATCCTTTCTTGATTTTCGCTCATCTTCCTATATTCCTCGCCTTTGTCACCAAGATTTGTAATCACATGATCAGGGTTCATTGCATGGTCGTAGATTCTCTTGACCTCAATTCCGAAGCTCACTGTGTCAAGAGAAATTTGGTCTTCTTGCATGGCTTCTAGTCCAACTTCTGCACATGCTCCTTCATACGCTTTTCTAGCCACGACCATCTCTGTAGTGTAGACCATCTGTAAGCTCGTCTTTAGTGACTGTCGAAGAGCTTCCTGCTCTTCGATTAAAGACCATTCTTCAGTTGCCTTGTCAAGGGTTTCTTGACCGAGGTCATGAGCCAAACCCAGCCAACGCAGAACTCTCGGATATATTTTCTCAGGGTCTCCAAGACACCGTGATAGTTCAGTCACACCGCGAAGACTCACTTCTTGCATTAGTTCAACAAATTCGTTTCTGCACTCGGTGAGTATAGTTTCCTCATAGACATGTTTTGGAAGTACAAGTGAAAGAGTTGAAAGTGCTGCAATTCGAGACGCATAACTCAATTGTCTTGTATCCAATTTATCAGCGGTGTCAGTTGAAGTATGATAGAACCTGTCAGGAAATTGATTGAGCATAACTGCTGGAATTCCCACCGTGCTATCAGTCAACATGAAGTGATCACTTCCCGCAGAGTATCTACTATATTGGTATGGTAGTGGAGCGACCATTCCACCTTCACGTCTCTTATCCTCGACCTTTGCTTCTTTCTTTAGCCAAAAGCGTACAACATTGTTCACTGTGCTTGGCAATGAGAAAGGTGTCCTAAAGAGGTGAAGCACCGAGCCAGACTTTGTTGGATCCGCACCTACCATATCCAAATTTATCATTGCTTGACAACGTTTGAGAAGGTCCTGTTCGTGGTGAATGAATTGTATTGTACCAGACCACTCTGGAATCCACAAGAATCTGATTGAAAAGGTGGGTTTTGGAATCTTCTCCTCTTTGAAAAGTTGAGTTAACACCCGGAGAACCTCTAAGAGGACACCACTTCCTGAGGCATTATCGTTTGCTCCAGGATGCGGGTGACAAACATGTGCGGCTACCCAGATTTCCTTGTTCTTGTTTTCTCCGGGGATAAGCGCTGATAGAACCTGAAGCTTACCAGAACCAAGTGTAGCTTCTACCTTTGCTTTGACGCGAACTGTTTTTCCCTCAAAAAGCCATTGCTTTATCCTTACGGCGTCACCCTGTTTTAGGGCAAAACCGAACTTTGTCTTATCCTTTTCTTCACTGCTTGGCCAGATGGCATCATAACGTCTAAGTTCTGCAAGTTCATCTATTCCCTTGGGAGGTACAAATGTCAGTAGACCCGCTGCACCATGTTCAATACAGGCTATCTTATGGACATGTTTAGCCAAGTTCTCAGTAAGAACTATTTTTCCTCTCACATCTTTTCCTTCATAATCTGATGGACTGACACCTTTTCCAATATATACTACTTCTGACTCAATCTCTGTTTGTGTTGAATGTGCAACTAATGAGATTGGTTCAGCACTGAAGTCTGCAAGTGTCATCTCTTCAGGCTCAAGTAGCTCGAGTTTCCCTTCCTTGCCTTCCCATCCGAATGGATTTTGCCAATTACTAACTTCAACCTTACCATCTGCAGCGTATTCAAACACCTTCACCTTTGCATCTGATATTGAAGCAACAGCTTTCTTTAGATACTCAACAGCTTCAGAGAAACCTGGACTTGCCTGAATTCTATGGAATGTTGAGATTGCGGCAGCATAATCTTTTGCACTGATTCCAGAAATGTTGTTGGTCACAGCTTTTACGATGTCCTCTGGTAGCATAAAATCCTCTCACAGTGGAAAATTCGGATGATAATCTCACATAAGTAGTCTGCGCCTTGTGCGAATTGTTACACAGATGTCATAAAACAGTCACCGGAGGAGAGTTCTCATCCTCCGGTCGTGTTTTGGAAGCGTGTATTTCGGAGTCTATGGAGCGGTTGAATCAGCTGGTATTGGAGCTGCTGGTGGTCTGGCACCAAGTTCAGCGTCAAGCTGAAGAAGGGCAGGAATTGAGTCTCCAATGAGCTTGAGTTTATCACGAATTTCCATTGTATTGGCTTCTTCCTCAGTCTGCTCGTTGTAAAACCATGTGAGCATTGACTGAGTTGATCTATCACCCAATCTGTCGGCGATGTCACCAATCTTGTAGATTCTCTCAGTGACAATTGTTTCATGATGATAAGCATCTGCAAAGACTTCTTGGGCTGATTTCCATTCAGTCTTTGGAGCATCAATCTGCTTCATTACAACTCTAGCACCACGCTCAGTGAGATGTCTATAGAATCTCATCGCATGCGCAAATTCCTCTTGATATTGAATCTCCATCCAGTGGGCCATACCTGTGAGGTTTTGATCCTCGAACCAAGCTCCCATGGATAGGTAGATGAATGCGCTA
>JAEOUL010000136.1 GCA_016839345.1 Candidatus Thorarchaeota archaeon
ATGGAATTGGACCTGTCATCACTGCTTTTGAAGAAGAATTCCGAAGTCGCATTCATCTAATCAGAAGAAAGGAATTTCGTAGGTTTCTGGAAGAAGTTGCACAATCAGTTCCATATGATGTGGAATCCGTTATACTTGAGTTCAACGATAGTGTCTGTGAAATTGGTAGTCACAATCTCACTGATGAATTGTCAGCTAACTTCTTGATTGGTCCCATAAGGTCAGCTCTTCAGACTCAAGAATTTGATACTTGCATGTATGATGTTAGAAGAAGGGCGATTCTCCGTCGAAACACAGTTGACGCAGAAGCTATCGTTGATGAACGCATTTCTGATTTCTATTCTAAGAACGATTTTAGTGTTTCAATACTTCACAATTTGGCGCTACTAAAATTGCTAGCTTCTCTATATGGTTCAGAAGAGATACAGGATAGAGTCGGGTTGATTTTCGAGCAGATATGTTATTAGTTAGTCACAAATCTTGCCAATGGTTAGTTTTCGATAACCGCAAAAGCATTACCTACCGATTTTGCGATCCTACAATACAAGCTGATACTCCTAGTTCTTGAGTATGAGAATGATAGAATGATGGTTATGATACCAGTAGTCTGCTCCAAGCTCAAATTCTCACCAGAGTACTTGTCATATTTGATGCAAATACTGAAGTTATACTTACATCACCACTGAATATAATTCTGCATTTTATTGAATGACAGATCATTCCCTACTGGAACCTGAGAACTTGAATGAGGGAAGTTTCATCGCAGGCACCATACCAACAGGTGGTATTTCCAAGAAATCAGGATGTCTACCAATCATATCAATCTCTTTCAAGAATCGAGGAATTGCGTCTGTGAATCGCAGTGTGTGCAAAGGGAATTTTACTTCACCATTCTCGATAAACCAAGTTCCATCTCGAGTTAGAGCTGTGAGTATCCCTTCTGTGGGACTGACCGTGTTCATGTAGTGGAAGTGAGTAACAAGTACTCCCTTCTTTGTGTCCGATATCATTTCCTCGATGGATGAATTACCCGCTCCAACAATGACGTGTCTTGCCAATGGTTCTGGAGGGCCCCACCACTTAGCATTATTTCCTGTGCTTTCAACTCCATCTTTTGTTGCAGTGAAATTGTCGTAAACTAGATTCTTGACAACGCCTTTTTCAATGAGGTTGACCTTCTGGTGAGGAACACCCTCATCATCAAATAACGATGCACCAACAAGTCGTAGATCAAGCGGGTCATCCCAGGCATCAAGATTCTCCGAGAACATTTGTTCACCAATTCGATCTCGGAGATAGCTCATGTATTCCTGATAGCGCCTTGCACCAAATCCGACATAGGTTGTATAGAAAACCAAGTTTGCGGCAGCTGCTGGTTCAAGGACAACCTCATACTCACCAGGATCCAAGTATTTCAAACCAAAACCATTAGCGGCTTTCTCAGCTGCAATTCTTGCTACATTTTCAACCTTGAGGTCATTCAAATCCCGTCTTGCATCTGTAGCCCATCCTGCAGTTTCTTCTTTGTCATCCTTGGCAAGTACAGTCATTCCAGTTCTACAATAGGTTCGCATTTCATACGCATCTATTCCAAGTGAGTTAGCAATAGTCTTCTCCACCGTTATATTTCGTACATAACCAGCAACGGCAAATATTCTATTATCAACATCATGGGCAGTATCTATAGCGAGTTTAGCCAATTCAGCCCTTTTCTCTGGAGTAGTGTTGTGAGTGGTTTCATACACCTGCTTAGCAACATCAAAATCAATGGCATATGCTTTTGGAGATGGTAAGGAATTGAAATCCTTATTCTCAGGAGAAATTCGAGCAAGAGTAACAGCTTGTTCAACAGCATGCTTGATCTCTTTATCATCAATCACTTCAAACTCAATAGAACCACTCTTCTGACCTAAGTAGACAAGAACTCGAACTTTTGCATGTTTTTCAGCCACATTCTGGTCAATAATGCTATTTGCCACTCTTGTAAGTGCACTACTTGTCAAAGTGACTGTCGCTTGAGCTTGAGTAGCTCCAAGAGCTTCAGCTTCTTTGAGAATCAACTGAGCTTTGTCTTGTAGGAATTCCTTATTTCTCTCCATTTCACTTCCCCTCCATTATACCTATGCGAACATTGTGGAACCTCGCAGTTCCACACCCATGCCCAACATACATCACTTGAGATGGCTGACCCTTTCCACAATTGGGTGTACCCCAGACTCTCCAGTCATCTTTTGATGAAGCATCCATACTACCCCAGAACTCAGGAGTGATTCCAGTGTATGTAGGATTCTTGAACATCTGTCCAATCTCTCCATCAACAATCTCCCATGCAATCTCGGTTCCAAATTGGAAGTTAAGGCGTTTATCGTCGATACTCCAGCTCTTGTTGGTTTCCATTAGGATTCCTTGTTTTGTATCTTCAATGATGTCTTTACGAATCCATCCAGACGGTTCCAGATTGATGTTAACCATTCTGATAAGGGGAAGTCTCTGAGGACTGTCAGCTCTCATTCCACCCGAGCTTTCTTTTAGTCCAATTAATGCGGCTGTTTCTCTTGAGGACTGATAACCTACAAATAGCCCATCTTTAACAAGTTCGACTCGTTTTGCTTTGACTCCTTCGTCATCATAGCCAAATGTACCCAGTCCTCCAGGTAAAGTTGAATCAGAACTCATGGTAACATGCTCACTGCCATATTTCAAGGAGTTCAGCTTGTCCACTGTCATAAAACTAGTCCCAGCATAAGCAGCCTCTGTACCAAGGACACGGTCAAGTTCAGTTGGATGTCCACAACTCTCATGGATTTGAAGCATGAGTTGATGCCCATCCAGAATCAGAGTAGTCTTCTCACTGGGACACTGTTTCGCCTTCGTTAGTGCAATTGCTTCTTCTGCAGTTCTTTCTACATGCTCAAGTAGTTGTCTTGACTCGAAGAATTCGTATCCACTTGTGGAATAATCACCTCTAAAGGATCCTGGAAAAGATCTCTTTTGTGGTTGCAATCCCGAAGAAACTGCTGTACAGGAAAAACCGCCACCACAAAAGACAATATTCTGGGTTATAAATGCACCATCAGTACTACTGAAAGTCTTGTCTTCCATATGGCCTCTGTAGTCAGCTTGTGTTAACTTGATAATCTCAGGATTATACTCTTTGAGTCTCCTATCAATCTCGATAAGTTCTTCGACTTTTTGTTCCGTTGGCATTTTGAAAGGATCTTTCTTGATTGGTGTCGAGTAAGATCCAATTTCGGCTTTCACCTCAACAAGTTCAACAGGTTTATTTCTCGTTGAGCCGGATGCTTTTGCTATCTTTACTGCAAGCTCAGCAACCCTTTGCATTTCTTTCTTGGATAGGTCGTAAGAACCTGCAAATCCCCATCCTCCATCTGCAAGGCATCTAATACCAAATCCAATTTCTTTCCGTAGCTCCATAACTGCGATATTACCTTGTTTTACTGAGATGTCTTCATCTTTGATGGTTACAATTCGTATATCAGCATAAGAAGCACCTAGATTTCTACATGTGTCCAATGCAAAATCTGTAAGGTCACGCACCTAAGCTTCACCAAACGAGAGCCACGATTGACTGAGATAATACTCTTTCTAACATAGTAAATATGAATACGAGCAGAGAGCGCCGCCAGGAATTGTGGGGTAATAAGTTTGAGTGTTGAGTTTATTGAAGTCTTGAGGAAAACTCAATCTGTCGGAATGCCTCTGCTCTACATTTTCTTTAATATTCACAGATATGGATTCGAGTAACACAGGGTCAGATATTAAATTCATCAAGACATTTGAAGAACTCACGAGTCAGAAATGCGCGATACTTGAATCCACCCCAACCAGAGTCTTCCATTAATTGATTGATCGGTCCCAGTATATAGTCACGTGTCAGAACCTTGATATCAAATATCTCATGTGTGTCGATTGGTTTCATTTCACCACCCGTTGAAGAAGCTAAGAACACAAATGTACGCCATGGAATTGTACGGTCATTGCAGATAACATCAAGATGTAGGTCAAGTACAAACCGTTCAAGCTCGATAATCAAGCCGGTTTCCTCATACATCTCACGAGTAGCAGCTTCTCTAAGAGACTCTCCTGTATTAGCGCCTCCAGATGGGGCGCGATAGATTCCTGATCTTGCATATTGGTGCTTTTGAATTACAACATATCCATCGTCTTGTTGAATGAAGCACGTGATATCATGTAATCGTCCTTTTGATTCGGTTCGCTTCACAAGGTTGCACTCGAAATCGAGAAAGTTGGCTTTGAAATGAAATTCTTTTGGAGTACCATATTCAGCGATAAGAGCATCCAATTCGCTTTCGTTTATATCGTTCAGTAGACTCGCCACTCATACCCTTGAACTCAGATGCATAAACATTGTGGGACGACAACCTTTTACGAAAATTTTCCCAAGTATATTGTAAGGAGGAGAAAGCATTGGAAAAAAGACTAGGGGAGGTTATTGTCAAAACCTACATGGGCGACATCACTGAGTTAGCAGTGGATGTCATAGCTAATGCAGCTAATTCGGATCTTTGGATGGGATCAGGAGTTGCTGGTGCCATCAAGAAAAAGGGGGGTGAAGAGATAGAGAGTGAAGCAATATCAATGGGTCCAATACGGCCAGGTGAAGCAGTTATGACAACTGCGGGATCTCTTCCTTCAAAATATGTAGTGCATTGTGCCGGTATGCCACCCGGCGGAAAAGCGACATATTGGAAAGTCTTGTCATCTGTTCAAGCCGCATTGAATATCGCTTCAAACAATAATCTGAGGTCCATTGCATTTCCAGCAATTGGGGCAGGTGTGGGAGGATTAACTGAAGAAATGTCAGCAAGAGCAATAGCAGAAGGAATTAATCATTATGTGAGAACACCAGGTTCAGTAAAGGAAATAACACTTGTTGGACTGAACAAATATGTATGCGATTGCTTCAGTAAGGCTATTGAAGAATGTAGGGAGTAAAAAAACTTGGATGGATGGCTACTAGGTAAACTCAGCATATATGTTGAAATGGGACATGATGACGATTCAGACATGGACTTAGTTGTGAAAGCTCAGGACATCCCAATTGGGCTTGAGAAGTCTGGAGTTTCTGTGAAGGAAAGGAGTAACGCAAATGAAGTCCTACACTGGCCTGGACTCACAATAAGGAATCCAGATCGTAGACAAGCAATCTATGACACAACAAAGAATGCTTTGGAAACAGCTGAAAAGGTTGGTGCCAAACAGGTCGGATTCTTTACAACAGGACTTGAACTTGGTCGGGTGCCAAGTTGGGAAGTAGCTGAAGAGATAGTCAAGGCGGTCCATGATCACTCCAAAAATGAGAGTAAGGTGAGCAGAGTGTTGCTTGTCGCAAGTTCTCCAATCCAATTGAGTTCATTTCAATTTGCACTGAATAATATTGCTACAATTCTCCCCGAAAGCAACCATTGAGTAACATCACATCTTAAGTCTCTTTCTAGCGGCATCAGCAGATGTTACAAGGGGATCCCATGTATCACAAATTGCAGGAGCATAACAGTTCTCAAAGTCGAACAGCTCTACTGCATCAATATCATGTTGAATACCGATGGTCAGTACATTCAGACGCATTGCTGCATCTTCTAGTCCGATCAATTGACCTCCTACAAGTTTTCCAGTTTCTTTATTATAGAAAGTCTTCACTTTGAGATCTTTGCCACCTACATAGTAGGGAGGCTTTGTACTTCCTTTGATAGAGCCTTTCACTATGGGAATCTCAAACCGTTTGGCCATATCCTCTGTGAATCCTGTGCTAGCAATCTCTAAGTCAAAGAGTTTAGTGACTTTAGCTCCAACAATTCCTGGAAATATAGCATCCCCACCCGCAGCATTGATTCCAGCGACTCGAGCCTGTCTCACTGCAACTGTCCCTAGACCTCCAGCCATTGGTTTTCGTGTGATAAACTCTACATTCTCAGCGCAGTCGCCGCAGGCAAAGACATTCTCAAGGTTCGTCATCATTCTTTCATTTGTCTTGATGCCGTGAGTCGAGCCAATCTCAACTCCAATCGTTTCTGCCAAGTCTGTGATTGCTCTCACACCCGTTGCCACGACAACAAAATCAGTCGGGATTTCAGTGACTTCTTCGGTTTCTCGATTTTTGACTAAAACGGAAGTAGGTGTTTCGTCACCCAGAATCTCTTGAGCAGCAGTGTTTGTAAGGATTTTCAATCCATGGTCTCTACAATGATCTTCCACAATCTGAGCCATATCAGAATCAACCATAGCAAGAAGACAATGAGGTAAAAACTCGACCACTGTCACTTCCAGACCTCGTTCATGAAAAGCTTCAGCAGCCTCCATCCCAACAAGCCCTCCGCCAATGACTAGAGCCTTTTTAGATTTCTCAGCCTCCTTTGCTAAATTCTTTGCATCATCTAAAGTCCGCAGGCCATAGACACGCTTTTTATCGAGCCCCTTGATTGGGGGATCAACATTTTCAGCACCAGTTGCGAAGATGAGTGCATCATACATCAGCTCACCTTCTTGAGCCCCACTGAATTTCAGTGTCTGATTTTTGTGATCTATTTCTGTAACAGTTGTGTTTAGCTTGGCGTCAACCTTAATGGTCTCCCAATTCGATGGTGGCATGAGTATTAGATCATCAAACTCTCTGACCTTTCCTGATATTGTATATGGAAGTCCACAACGAGAGTATTGTGAATAAGGCTCAGTGTTAAACATTGTAATTGTGACGTTTCTATTGAACTTACGAGCTTGCATTGCAGCAGTTGCCCCTGCTGCACCAACTCCGATTACAGCAATATTATCGACCATCTTGAAGATCTCCCAAATCCTAGTTTTGCTTGTGAAAATCCTAAACTTTAGACTATCGGTGAGGAACTCGCCTAGAATAAAAGAGAATGGAATCTGATGCAAAGTATATTGTTAGATTGAGAGCAGTTTCGGTGTTTCCTTTTATGTTCATCCTACCTGGAGTTCTGAGCTTGGAATTAGAACCCTCCTTTCGGTTGTGTACGTGGTAGTGATATCTTTCATATCCTCCAAGATTATCTAACTATTCAGTAGGACGTAAAAAGGGAAAGCTCAATCATCACCAGTAGAAGCTTGATTTGAATAAAGAAGTCGTTAAGCGGCCCAAGATTGGGCCGCTGTGCATTCTAGATAGAATAGAAAGAATTTACTCATCTTCTGAGGTGTCTTCCTCAGAATACTCTTCAACATCATCTTCAAAAATCTCTGCAGGTTTTTCCTCAAAGGATTCTTCCTCAGCAGCATCTTCCTGAAGAACTGTTGATTCTTTATCTGGTTCAGATTCAGGCTCGAACGCCTCAACTTCTGGTTCAGCTTCGACCTCTGGTGCTTCAGTCTCGGCCTCTGCCTCAGCCGCAGCTTCTTCCAGAGTTGGTAGCATCTTCCTACCCGCTTCTTGGTCAGCGACAAATTTAGCAATTTGAGTCCTTCTATTTATGTAAAGGGCAATGATTACTGCCAAAGACATAGCTGCACCAACGAGGGTGAGAGTTGTCAGCCACTGACTTGAACTATCTCCAAGTAGTTGTTGCCAAGTAATAACGAGAAATGCTAGACCAGCCATGTTCATCACAAAACTTCGTAAAGGAGTCCCCACCTTTGTGATTTCAGTTACATTGGTGTCAACCATTGCAGCAGCAATCACTCCTGCATTATATTGAGTTGATTTGGTCTTCTTGGCGAGAGTCTTCACGTCAGATGATTTCTTCTTACCCATCCACCTGAGTGCAGCTGGAACCCTTGATGCAAGAAGATTTGCATATTCAGTACGAGCGTCATCATTATTTAATCCACACTTCTTGCAAGCATCGAGCTTCTTGTTCCAATTGCGTTTGCATTTTGGACATTTATCAGCCTGCCATGCAGCAGGAGCCACTTCCCGGAGTCGTTGTCGGACTATATATTCACTGACCCCACTATCTTCTCGCCCATCCTTTTTTGACTTCTTCATACCATCTAGCATGGAGAAGAGAAGAGGTAATGCACCTAATGTTGTGAGATTGGGAAGTGAGCGGATTTCTGCCGCTTTCTTCTGAATGCCCCTAAGTTTGTAAGCAGTCTTTAGTCCATCCCACAAAGCCAAGAAGCTTTGTCCCAATCCAAATGCTGCTCCAACAGTAGCTACAGCTGCGGAAATTCCAGTAACTGAAGTTATCACACTATATGCATCAGCTGGAATTAGAAATGAAAACTGATGTGTAGCGAGATTTACTGTTGTATTCCCCTCAACAAAGTACCTGAAGTCAACGGTTGCTTCAAAGACTCCTGTTGTTAAGTCAAGAGGACCAATAGACATCATTTGGGAGAAATCTATCTCTGCATCAATTGGTAGGGTTTCTGCGTAGGGATCTATCAAGACCCAAGTTCCCATTGTCACAGGATCTACAATCTGAATTGGAAATATGGCAATTCCTTGATACCAGAATGTAATCGATCCACTCATGTTTAGTGTCTGTGTACCTGTAGCATTAAGTTGCATATGGAGAGGCATTGGATTCTCCATATCGATTGTGATCGGATTATTCAAGTCATGTTGCTTGAGATTCTCTCCACCAAGTTCGATAAACACATGTAAACGATCTTGGGGATCATTAATCCAGAGAGTATCTGGGAATTGAGCATCAACGGTAACTGTGTTTCCAGCAACCATCATGACGAGAAACAATGTCATGAATCCGACAAATAGTAGGCGTGAGGGTGAGCGTCGCATTAACATCCATCTCCGACTAATAGGCTTAGATTTGAAGAAGGATTTCTTGGTCTTAAAGGATTTTGTTGGGTTATATCATGCTACTGAGGTGTTAGGTTCTCTTGTTCCACGAATCATGTCTGCAACTTTTTTCGCTACGGACTTGAACCCTTCACTCTTCCGAATGACCCCTTTTGCTCCTGCTTCAGCAGCTTCTTTTGCTGCTTCAGGATCAAAATATGCAGTAAGTAGATGAATGTTCTTCACGCCCATGCTTGCGAGTTTTTTAGTGCACTCAAGTCCGCTCATATTGGGCATCTTCAAGTCCATGAGTACTATGTCAGGAGGCTGACCTTTTTCAAGAACCTCGGATGTTTTTGTTAGGGCTTCTTCTCCAGAGGTAGCCGCAATCAACTCAAAATCATCAAGAAAACGTTTCAGATATACAAGCATAACTTCGTGAATAGCTGGTTCATCATCCACGACAAGTATCCGAAACGTCATCTATGTATCCTCACATTGATTTTGTAGACGATAGCCTCTTAGAACCTTATCAATGGTGCGTTCAGGTGAGATTTAGATGTGTGTATTCGCGAATCTATTTATTCTGGATAAATAGTGTAATTGCTTTAGGTAGCTCATTTCTGAGAGAAATTCATCCTTAGTTTAGACTGTGGAGTTCTTTAGTGGAAAAGAGGATGCATCATTGGATGCGTGTATTATATTGCAACATGGCAATAGGTCGCCTCATGAGAAAGAAATGAAATGGACCTCAATATCAGAACTAACAGTGGATTCGAGGATGGTCAATGTAAAATTCAAGATACTTGAGAAAGAAGAGCCTCAGAGAGTGGCGGCTCGAAGTACTGGTAAGTCTCATCTTGTGTGCAAGTGTGTTGTAGGTGATGAAAGTGCTATCATCACACTAACACTCTGGGATGAGGATATTGAATATTTCGAGGTTTCCAACACATACGAACTTGTGAAAGGACATGTCAGTCTCTATGAGGAATGTATGAATCTTGGAAGAGGACGTTTGGGAGAATTCAGACAATCAAACATGGACATTGTGAAGATTAATTTTGATACTGACATGAGTAGACCTTTCATGGGAAGACCAAAGAGACGAAGGAAAGAGAGATCTCCAACAGGTCGTACATTCAGCGGTACAGCTGGTAGAGAATCAAGGGGGTACCCTGCAAGGAAGTCCTTTTGAGGTGGTATGAACATGGTACTTCTAGACGGAAGCAGGTTGTATGAGATTTCAAGGCACAAATGCTCCATACCCATTATCAGTAATGAGGGGAAAACTAAAACTTAGTGGACTTTCTGATAAGCAGACATGTGATATCTTGCACTCTTTGGTTAATGAATTCAAATCTACCAAGAATCTGACTGAATATACTCTTCTCAATCAAGTTCGAATTTCATTAGACTCATTTGATAATTCTATTCGAGAGAACTTTGAAACCCTCATCGATTACGATAAATTGAGAGAGAAATCACGTGAGATACCTTCAATCGCAATCATACTTGAAGGGGCATCAGCAACTGGAAAATCAGTCATCGCAGTGGAGTTAGTGCATGACCTTGTTGCGACGAGATTCATAAGTACGGATACTGTACGCCAAGTCCTACGCAGTACTTTAAGTGAAGATGACTGTCCGGAATTATATTGTCACACCTACCAAGCACATCTTCACAAACAATCTGGACCTGCAAATTTGCACCCTGTAGTGAGGGGGTATCTAGCTCAGGTTGACATTATTGCACCTCGAATTAGGATGATGACAGAGAGGATTCTGAATGAGGGTGCAATAGGTGTTGTTGAAGGAGTTCACATTCTTCCTGGACAGTTACGCCAACTCAGTACAGGAGTGATTGAAGTTTTAATCCATCCAAACGATGAGATACACAAGGCTATGTTCACAAGCAAGCACAGTGCTGAAAAATTGAGAACTGTTTCGAAGGATATCGAAACTCGCAAAAGAGAGTATGAGGAAACAAGAATAATTCAAGAATACATGATGACTCTTGCTCAAAACTCGAAAGTTCCTGTAATTGAGATGAATAGTTTTGAAGATGCGACACAATCAATTTACAATGTCATTGTCGAATCTATCAGGAAACTTGTTGAAGGAGCATCAATGCAATGAGCTGGAAGACTGAATCTCTGGACAAGCTGTTCAATCCGAAGTCAATTGCTGTTATTGGAGCCTCAGACAAACCAGATAAGCTGGGTGCTCTTGCTCTGATAGCTCTTCGAGATTTTAAGAGAGAAATATACCCTGTGAATCCTCGTCTTGAATCCATCAATGGTATGAGGTGCTACTCCAACCTTAGAGATATTGATTCACCTATTGATCTAGCTATGATAGCTGTTGGACCACAATACGTTGTAGACGCGATGCGCGATTGTGCTTCAAATGGAGTGAAGGGAGCCATCATATTCGCTGGAGGATTCAAAGAACTAGGAGGAATAGGAGAAGAATATCAACTAAAGGTGAGAGAAGTAGCAGACTCAGGAAAGATTGCGGTCATAGGTCCGAACTGTCTAGGTGCTGGCAACTGTAACATAGATTTGAACGCTACTTTCTTCCCTCATCCAAAACCAGTGAAAGGAGGTTCAGTTGCCATCGTTAGCCAAAGTGGGGGGGTCACTGGTTTGATGGTCTATCGTGCTGCAGATGCCGAGTTGGGGATTTCAAAATATGCTAGCGTAGGTAATAGGGTCAATATTGATTTTCACGATCTTCTAAGATATCTTAGGCAGGATTCTGAAACAGAAGTAATCTGTCTTTTCATAGAGGGTACTGAATATGCTCGAGAAATGACTGACGAAATAACTGAAACAACAAAAGAAAAACCTGTTATTGCCTTTAAAGTCGGAAGGACTCCAGCGTCACGTGAGGCTGCTTTAAGTCATACAGGTAGCTTGGCAGGAAATATCGAGCTTTATTCTGCTGCACTCAAGCAATCAGGTGCAATCGAAGTTACTGGTGTAGAAGAGATGATGGATACAGCTCGATTACTGAGTATTTGTAAGTTCAGACCAAAGAACAACCGGGTGGCAATTGTCACACATACGCTAGGTATCGCACTCATTGCGGCACAAACACTTGAGCTGAATGGTGTTCAGTTGCCGCTACCATCTGAAAAGACTGCAAAAATAATTCAAGACATGTTGATGATGCCAGTAGAAGTCCCTATCAAAAATCCAATAGATCTTCTTGCTCAAGGATGGGCAAATCCGAAAATCTTTGCGGATGCCTTTAATCTAGTTCTAAATGAGGAACAATATGATGCATCAATGATAATATTCTCTCCAAACTATCAGGAGGATATTGGAGGAGGTGTTCCCATCGATGCTCTTATTAAAACTGCAAGGCAAACTCGTAAACCTGTAGTTAGTGTTCTGACTTCACCCGATAGCCGGAAACCACCAGGTCATGATATTCTAGAAGCAGCAGGTATTCCATTCTTTTCTAGTCCGCAAAGAGCAGCTCAAGCTCTCTCAAATATGCTGAAAATTTCAAAGAGAAGTTAATCAAAAAAAGAGGAGCCGCTGTTTGAAACAGCGGCTCTTGAAATCACTTACCCTGAATTGTGAGGAGATCAGGGATTTGCGGAAGCCCTTGAGGGACATCACCATTCAGAGTTCCCTCTATTAGGGCTGCATATGCGGACATATCGAAATGTCCATGACCTGAGAGGTTGAAGACTATAACATGAGCCTCGTTCGTTTTCTTTGCTTCCAAAGCTATGTCGACAGCTGCCTTGATTGCGTGGGCAGACTCTGGTGCAGGTACAATACCTTCAGATCTAGCAAATAGAACCCCAGCATTCAGCACATCAACCTGATTAAAAGCCTGAGCCTTTATTCGACCTTCTAAAAACAGAGCGCTGATTGTTGGAGCTACTCCGTGATATCTCAAACCTCCTGCATGAATCTTGGGCGGTGTGAAATCTGCTCCAAGAGAATGCATTTTCAATTTTGGTGTCATTCCTGCAGTGTCTCCAAAGTCATAGCGATATTCACCTCTTGTAAGAGATGGACAAGCTGTCGGTTCAGCAGCTATGAACTCACAATCTTTGAATCGATTATCGGCCATGAATGGATATGCAAGACCAGCGAAATTGCTACCACCGCCAACACAACCAATAATATAGTCAGGAGTTTCTTCGATACTGTCTAATTGAGAGATTGTTTCTTGTCCAATTACACTCTGATGCAACATGACAAAATTGAGTACTGACCCAAGCGTGTACTTTGTGTTGTCATTTTTGATTGTATCTTCCAACGCTTCACTAATGGCAATCCCTAAGGTTCCAGGATGCTCGGGATTCTCGGTGTTGATCTTTCGACCAAATTCAGTCTTATCTGAAGGACTGTGAACAATCTGTGCCCCATATGTCCTCATTAGTATACCACGATATGCTTTCTGTTGATAGCTGATTCTCACCATGTAGATCATAGCCTCAAGTCCAAAATATGCACAAGCCAAAGCTACAGCACTTCCCCACTGCCCTGCACCAGTTTCAGTAGCCAATCGTTCAATGCCCTCCTTCTGGGCATAGTAGGCTTGAGCCGCTGCAGTATTCAGCTTATGGCTACCTGTAGGTGACACATCCTCTCGTTTGAAATAAATATGACAAGGTGTCTTTAGAGCACTTTCAAAACCGATTGCTCTCTGTAGTGGTGTTGGACGTCCAGATCTCATCAGGATACGCCGAACCTCCGATGGGATTGGAATGGTCTTATCCATGGAAACCTCTTGTTTGACACATTCACCTGGGAACAATGTTAGCAATGCTTCAGGACTTACCGGTTCCCCAGTAGCGGGATTAAGTGGCGGCGGAAGAGGTTTCTTCAGGTGTGGCAGAATATTGAGATAGTTTTTGGGAGTTTCCTCATCATCTAATTGTATTCTAGTTGTTTCTCTTTTCATAACATATTCACCGTGATATTGTTCGCTTCTGGGAAGTGGTGTCTCTTCTGAATAATCGACGAACGAGCTATGTGGAGAGAAGAATCAATGAGTGATTTTGTATGGATTGCTCTTGGAGAAAAAGTCACAAAAACACAGAACGTAGTTCTTGACGAACTGACTAGACGGGCCCCGATGGACCCAAAAGCCATTGGCCAAGGCACGCTCGTGTCATGTTTTCACACTCAGAAACGATTACCGTCGTTGTACAAGGTTCTCTTATAAGGATTGTGCATAAATGTACCTAATTGTACCAAAATGTACATCGAATTCGTTTATGTATCTACCAAATGTTTTTTGAAGGAAACATCACCGGATGCAGATAAGCCACACCATATTAGATGTAAATCGAATTCATGGTGAATAAAGTGGATGATGAACAGATATCAAGGGATGCATTAACAAGAGAACGAAAAGCATTCAGTATTATTACAGAGGCTGCACTGAGTACGGAGAGTATAGAGAATCTTTGTGAAAGAATCCTCACAGGTCTTGTCAGTACTCTGGGTTTTGATATTGGTACAATTCGCCTCTATAATGAGAAAGATGAGATGCTGCACTTAATTGCATCTGTAGGAATCAAAGAAGGAGAAACTCCAATATCTATTCATAAGAATGACCCCAATTATCTTGTTGCTCGTACAGCGCGAACAATGTCACCTCTCTTTACTTCAGATATTTTGCAATCACCTGAAAGTCAAGATCGGATGACTCGAGCCAAAGAATTGAATATACGGTCTCTAATTTTTTGGCCGATTATAGGATCTGAAAACAACCTATTAGGAGTAATTAACATAGCTGCAAAAAATCTCAAAGCACTGAATCAAGAAGACAGGTCTGTTTTCGCGACAATCGCGGGTATGTTTTCAACAATTCTTGAGAGACGAAATGCTGAGCAGGAATTGCGAGATAGCGAGGAGAGGTTCATAGCTTTTGCTGATAATATGCCGGGTCCCGTGTACATCAAAGATGACAAATCAAGAGTTCTTTTCATCAATCGTTATATGCGAGAAGTATCGCCTATGCCTTCACGTGAGACCTGGGAGGGCAAAAGTAACATAGACCTTTTCCGAATTGATCGAGCTGAGGAGATAACTGAAGAAGACCAGCTAGTTCTTAGGGAGGGTCCTCTAGATCGTACTCAGCAGACAATGCGTGATGGAAGAGTCAGAACATTTCATACTCATAAATTCCCAATCATTAGAGAGGGTAAACCTCCGCTTATTGGGGGGTTCTCAATCGATATCACTGAACAAGTGGAAGCTCAACAACAGCATGAAGAAGCCAAGGCAAGAGCTGAGTTTTTCAACGACCTGATGGCTCACGATTTAAACAACATGCATCAAGGAATCATGTCCAGTCTCGAACTTATTTTATCGGACGACAAATTACCCAAACATCTTCGAACAATAACTGAGAGTGCATTGAAGCAGGTAAATCGAAGTGTATCACTCATCAGCAACGTGAAGAAATTCTCGAGAGTGAATCAAGAGGATCTCATTCTAGATAAGACTGATCCAGCTGAATCATTGACTGCTGCAATTCAAATCGTGCATCAAACTTTTCCTAATCAGAAAATCGATATCGAAACAAATCTTGCATCTGGCATCTATTGTATAATGGCAAATGACTTTCTACAGGATGTATTCTTTAACTTACTTCATAATGCTGTGAAATTCACAGAATCAGATGACATAAAGATCAGGGTAAAATCATCACTAACAGATGAAGGGGAATATCTCAGACTTGACTTTGAAGACTGGGGAACTGGTATTGATGATAGACTCAAGAACTGCATTTTGACCGGGATTGATGAGAGAGTCAGAAGGGTTTCTGGAGTTGGTTTGACTTTGGTTAAGCAGATAATAGACCAATACAATGGCAAGGTATGGATTGAAGATCGCGTGAAAGGGAACTACACGAAGGGTGCTAGAGTTGTAATAATGCTTCCAAATGGATGTTAATGCTAGAAAGCATCATATTTGAATTGATTATCACATTCCCAGAACGGTTAAATTCCTGAATGATAGTTCGTGCCACTAATAGGAAGGGAAAATTTTGGAAGATGAAGGTCCCAGGTATGTGCTTAAGATGGTTGCACTTGGAGACGGGGCTGTAGGCAAAACCAGTTGTATCATGCGTTACACAGAGAACAGTTTTGGTGAGAATTACAAAGCCACGATAGGGACCAACATAGCTGTGAAGAACATAGAAATTGAGGTCAGAGGAGAATCATGTACTGCTCAGATAGTACTATGGGATCTTGCAGGTCAGCCCACATACAGGGATCTTAGATCAAGATACATGGTTGGATCATCTATTGCATTTCTTGTCTATGATGTCACGAGACCTTCTACTTTCTTGAATGTGGCAGATTGGTACAATACGTTCATGACTGTTTGTCCTGATGCAGTAGTAATACTGGTGGCAAACAAAGTAGACCGTGAAGACAAAGTAGTCCCTTCAGAGGCAGGTGACATGGTTAGCCGTTGGTTGGACATAGAGTGGATTGAAACCTCCGCTAAGACTGGAGAGAATGTCGAGATGATGTTCACTAAATGTGTAGAGAAAGCAATCCAACAGGAAGAAGAACGACAAGGTCGTATTCTCTAAATTGTGATTAGATCAATTGTTTTTATGGAACTGCTGCGAATGCATAATCCATGATAATTCCAGGGAATATGAACAGGACAAGTACCGCGATCGCACAAAGGGTAACTGCAACCATTGGAGTGGTGGGCAACCTGATTGTGGTTTCATCTATGGCATCAACCATGTACGTGTATCTCAATACTCGTAGGTAGTAACCAAGAGAGAATACCGAATTTAATAGACCAATCAACGCAAGCCACCAGAGACCTGCTACTACTGCACTTTGGAAGAGAATAAGCTTTGACCAGAAACCAACAGTGAGTGGCATACCAGCCAGGGAGAGCATCAAAATTGCAAATAGTGCAGCAGCAATCGGTGCACGCTTGCTGAGTCCTGCAAGATCATCATACGTGATTCTCTTCGCAAGTGTGATTGAGAGAGCCCACACAAGAATGAATGCAGCAGTCTTCATCAATGCATGTGTAAATGCATGGAATAAGGCAGCACCCACTCCCAGCTCATAGGCAATAGCAGAGACAGATGGATCCATTGCAGAACTAATCCCGATGAAGAGATAACCCATCATTGCAATTGATGAGTAGGCTAGCATTCTCATAATGTCTTTCTGAGCGAGTGCTAGTACATTACCAATTATCATCGTTAGGATTGATACACCTACAATCAGTGGCATCCACTCAGTCTGGGCAACTACAAAACCTATGACCAAGATTCTCATCAATGCACCAACACCAGTCTTCTTAGAACCTCCGGCTAAGTAGGCTGTAACACTTCCATCAGCACTGGCATATGCATCTGGTACCCATTGCCATCCAGGGAAAACTCCCACCTTAAAACCAAATGAAGCTATGAACAAGATAACTGCAAGAATCATAGTATAAGCAGCATTTGGCATCGTTGAGGCTGTGGCCCAAATTCCATTTACAGCCTGTGCAACTCCAGCAATTGATGTGGTCCCTGTGACTCCATAGACAAGTGCGATTCCGAAGATCATTAGCATGGTCGCAAGAAGACCCATGATGAAGTATTTGGTTGCACCATCAACAGCCTCCCGTCTAGGTCCAAGGGCAACGAGGATATAGGTTGGTGTGGACATGACCTCCCACGCGACAAATAGTCCAACCAGGTCTACAGCCATAACCACCCACATCGCACCAGCAAAGGAAATCAAAAGTAGAAAATTGTAAGGTCCTTTATCACCACCATAAAGTGTGGACGACATTAGAACCAAGAAACCTACAAGTATGATGATGTAGATAAAGAAGTCAGCCATTGGGTCTCGGACAAATTGGAGGGTCGAGGAATCAACAGCCTCCACCAATGGATCGAGTGCTACCATTTCAACTGCAGCAAGAATTAGCCCGATGAAACTAATACCTAGTGGGTTGTATCTGAGACCTACAACAAGGGCAAGAAACGCGAACACAATGAGCGTGATAGATGGCAAAGACATCACTATACTATCTGAGAGTGGTAATGTTCCTAGAAAGTTAGTAATTGGACTGAAGATTGCTCGAATGAAATCTGCGATTGGACCAAGTTGTAGCATTATGGAATAACACCTCCAAGGATGAAGTCAACGACAGTTTGTGTGAAATCAAGAACTAAGTCAGGCCAGACACCCAAAAGGATGACTGGAATCATCATTAAGATTGGAGCAATTAGATCGACCCATGGGGCCTCTGAAACCTCCTTCTCTGGATCTGGATCACTGAACACGATACGGTTCAGCATCCATAGCATATAACCAACTGTGACAAAGATGCCAAATGTAATGATACCAGCCCAGATGTAGACCACCACTGACCCAAAAATAACAAGGGCTTCTGCGATGAATCCGCTAAAGCCAGGTAGGCCAAAGGCTGCGAATGATGCAAGTATCAAGATTGCAGATAGTCGGGGAGCTTTGGTCATTAGCCCTTTGACATCAGGCAACTCTCGAGTGCCTGCAGTGTACTTCAATTGTCCAGCCATGATAAACATCACTGAGATTATCGTTCCGTGACTGAACATCATGAAGATTGATCCTTGGATGGCGAGGGTTGATGCAGCTACTATCTCAGGATAAAGAACAGGATCTAGTCCGATACCCACTGAACCAACTGCTACTCCAAGGAGTACCCATGACATGTGATTAATTGATGTATACGCGACAAGGCTCTTCAAATCAGTCTGGGCCATTGCAGTGAATGCTGCATAGATACATGTGAATATGGCAAGAGCTGCAAATGGAATACTCAGCCGTGCGAATGCAGATGGAATAAGCCACAGTCCAAGACGAATGAATGTGTAACCGCCCATCTTCAACAGAATACCTGCAAGGATAACGGAGCCAGGTGTTGGGGCCTTTACATGGGCCCATGGCAGCCAGTTATGCAAAGGAAAGACTGGAAGCTTCACTCCTGCACCCATGAATATCGCTAATGCAAATCCAATCTGAATCATCGGTGCAAGTGTGGGAATAGATTCTCTCAGTGCAATCATGCTGAAGGTGTAAGTACCAGTGGCATCACCTGCGACAAGATAAATCATGAAGAATGCCACCAACATTACTGCGGATCCAAGATGTGTATAGATGAAGAACTTGACAGCTGCATGTTGACATCCTTCCTCTCCCCAGCGTCCAATCATGAAGAACATTGGAATCAAGACAAGTTCCCAGAATATGAAGAATCCAATCAGATCAAGTGACATGAATACTCCCATGAGACCTGTCTGAAGAAGCAGGAATAGGGAATAATACAGTCCTTCTGATTTGTGGATGTGATTTGAGCTGAGAGCTGCAATGAAAACCACGAGATTCGAGAGAAGAATCATGATAACAGAGAGCCCATCAACTCCCAAAGAGAACTGGAAAATAGTGTCACCTGTACCAATAGGAATTGATGCTATTATGAAATCAGCAAGATATTGCATACCTGTACCAACGATGATATTTCCAACATCAACACCTAGAATCAGAACCAAGGACAGTACGAGTTCTAGAAATGTCACTAGAAGTGTAATCGCTCTTGCTCCTTTCCCTCCAGCAAAATAAGCAATGATCGCCGCCACTAATGGAAGGATGAGCATGAATGCAAGTGGTCCAAAGGGTAATGCATTGAGTATGTTAATAGCGAAGTTCATTTGCATTTTATATCACTCCTAGTGAAATCAACGCAAGGATGACCAGAATTCCAATTCCAAATATCACGACACTGATGTAATCATTGACCTTGCCTGTTTGGGTTTCTGAGAGGCCAATCTCAGAGGCATGAACACTCTGAGTAGAGATTCCCTCCGCAAAACCATCAACAATGTTATCATCGACCCATCGCACCTTTGTGGAGATGGCAATCGCTGCATCTGCAGATTTGAAGTCAATACCAT
>JAEOUL010000014.1 GCA_016839345.1 Candidatus Thorarchaeota archaeon
CTCCAGCATAACGTTTTTAATCTGGCCGCAGGTTCTCGCCGATAGCAGCGCTCTAGGCGAGGAATATACCTATGACTGAAGATGCCGAAAGGCTTGACGACATTGCTGAGGAAGAAGAAATCTCTGAGCCAGAAGAAGTAGTCGAAGAACTGGTTGAAGAGAAGAAAGTGAAAGAGAAGAAAGAAAAGAAGCCCAGAGCGAATCCGCTTGGTATCATTTTCAATCTTAGAATGCTTCGAAGATTTATTCAAATCGGGTTCTTCATCGCAATCAATGCGTACATTTTTGCAGCTACGGGCCACCCTGTTATCTTCAGTTTCTTTGATAGTATCAGGCACCTCTTACCCACTCTTCCAATAATTGCTCCATTGGAAGGTCCGTTTGGTGTTATTGCTGGTTCCTTTGATACGATCCAAAGATCATTTTCTACTGGACTATTTCCATTTTTCACTATAGGCGCGATGATAATTATTCTAATCTTCATTGGCCGTGCTCCTTGCGGATGGATGTGTCCAATTGGAACAATCCAGGACTTTATCACTCTGCCAAAGAGAAAGAAGGTCCGTCCCTCTCCAGGAACTGAAAAAGAGTTACGGAAAGTTAAGATTTACATTTTTGTCATAGTCGCTGGTCTTGCAGTCTGGTTAGGCATAGCAAGAATTACTGGAACTGCGGCATCGCTAGAAGCAGCACTTGCCGGCTTTGCCAATGATGCTTTTTCACCACTCAATCCTGCTTACATCTTGTTCAAAGTACTTCTGGAGGATGTTCGCTGGCCTGTCAGTTTGACTACATTATGGTATTTCAGTGAGTGGGGCTTTGCCTTAGTACAGTTATCATTTGTAATTGTAATCTTTGTAATCTCCTTCTGGGTACCTCGATGGTTCTGTAGATGGTTGTGTCCTGCTGGTTGGCTCTACAGCATCTTCGGAAGAGAATCACTGGTTGGGATAGGAAGAAATCCCGCGCGATGTACTCCTGATACTTGCAATGTCTGTGAAGTAGTCTGTCCGATGAATATTCGCATCAGGCGATATCCATACCAACATATGCATAGTCCTGATTGTATAATGTGCATGGAGTGTAAGAGTCACTGTCCTAACAATGCAATTGTATTGAGATTCTCATAGTTCAATCAAATTTGATCTATCGATTAACTCACTAAATTTGCCATTAAGTAGTGTAAAGGATTCAACAAGTTGCAAACCTAAATCAGTCACTCTAGCTCCGCCTCCCCCTACGGTGCCTCCTTTGAAGGTTTCAACAATAGACTTACCTAATTTCTTCTCAATCTTCTTAATTACTCCCCAAGTATAACGATAGGACATACCGAGTTTCTCTGCTCCTTTAGTTATCGTTCCCTCTTCATGGATTGCTTTTAAAATCGCACATGCCCCTGGACCAAAGATATACTCCCCATCTTTTTCAAACCATAATTTGTAATTTGGATGTAAATTGTCTTTATGTTTCTCCCTCTTAGACATTAATGCTACCCCCGTTAATCTCTGAGATTATTGGTGTTGATTGAAATGTCTTCTAATGGCCCCATCGTAGTCTTTCGCCTTTCGTGTCTTTCTTGAAAGCCTTCTTTACAATTTTCCAATGATCTGCACATAGGTATGTCTTTCGTGCTCTAGCATCCTTCACATTAAGACCTGAGGAAGTAACACTAGGCATTATTCTCACTGTGGCAAAGGACCTCTTTGATGGTTTTCGACAGCCAACAATACTGCATTCTTTTTCGGACGACACTTGTGACACTTCGAGTGTGTAGCAGTGTTTTGACATTATAACGTTAGCGTATATGGTCTAATCATGTCCAGTTCGAGGTGTCAATGCTGGTCCTTTGGTGAAGTCGAATATGATTTTACATTCGTCTTTCATTGAGAGTTTCACTACTCGCGTATCATCAACAACTCCTATTCTGCATGCTGATAGCTCATGTTCTCTTGCTACCTTTTTCAAATCTTCAAGACTCTCTTCCTTAGTAGCTACTAAGAATCCTAAAGAAATATACATGCGTAACCAGTCCTCTAGAGCAATATCTTCAGGTCTTGCTCGATTTATTGCATCTAGATCTATAATTCCTCCCTTCCCGGAGTATTCAAGCATCATACATGCTGTTCCTACTATTCCAGCTACAGAAACATCTTTTGATGCAGTGACAAGTTTTCTCTCTGCAATATCGTTCATCACTGTCAGTCTTTTTACAACATTTCTAGATGTTCGATCTGTAACAGAGTCCCAACCTAATTGGTAATGTGCACCTCTTTGACCAGTACGATCAAAAAGGATGACAAGAATATCTCCATCATCTGCACCACCTGCAGTTAGAATATTTCCTTTCTGAACTGTTCCTGTTGCAGATCCAACCACATATGTCGATGTGGAGTTTGGATTCGTATGCCCTCGAACAATGGGAACGCGGAATGTGTGCGAACCTTTGATTAATCCATCTAGAATTGCTTCTCCTATCTCCGGTTTTGAATATGATAAAGCCACTGCGAATGATGTAGGAATTCCTCCTGCAGCATAAATGTCCATCACATTAGCCAAAACTGCATTGAATCCTGCGGCATGAGGATGCATAAGGCACAAATCTTCAACTATTGCATCAGTTGTTAACAGTATCAATTCATCCGACTCTGTCCCAATCGCTGCTGAGTCTTCACCAAGTCCATGAGGAGTATCTCCTCTGTATGAACTCAATCTTAGTTTGTCTATAATGGAAGGAAGTACAAATTTGCGCGATATTCCATCAAAACTAAGTAGAAGTTTGAGAATGTCGTCGAGGCGAGTCAACGAGGATCACCCAGATGATGACTCTAGGAATCTAAGGTCCATTCAAGAAACCAATAGCGAATGCAGCCTGATTCAACAGTAAGCCAAGACCAAGAAAAGTCAATCCTACCATAAAGTAGATGAGAGCTCTCATTTCAGGACGAATCTCTTCTAACACTTTAGTTCACCTTCGCACACCTGCGATTGACTTCGTGTTACTTATAGACATTTTGGGACCTACAAATGCGTAGGCAATCCCATTTAATCACGTCGTCCTAGCTTCTTGGCAATATCCTTTGGTATTGCATCTGGATAATCAATTGATTTTGGTAGCGTTGTTGCAGTATCGAATCGCTTTGTTGCTGGCTTGCATCTTCCGTCATCGGTCATTCTTCTTTCCAAGCATTTACCGAATTTACACCATGGTCCGTCACATTCTTCATCAATCCATGTGCACCAGATCTCTTTTTTGTCTCCTTTCTTCCTGTATTTTATTGCAGGAGGTTGTTTGTCGCATTTGAAACTCTTGCAGGTTGCTTTGCATTCCACATAACCAGTTGCCATTGCATCTCGCTCCTAGATCATGTTCTTGTTTTTTTTTTCACCTCTTCCCAGCCATCTTTAGTAATTCATCTAACCTCTTTTGTCCTCCAGTTACTACTTGGATTGCTCGTTCGAGCTTCGCTTTTGATTCTTCAAACTTAGGTCGTGAGACATCTCCAATCTTGAACTTGGCATTCAGACGGTTCATCTCTTTGTCTAACTTTTTCAAAGTCTTAGTGATGCCCTTTGACCATTTCTTCCCCGTTCTAATTGCATCCTTCAAATTAGAACGCAAGTCTTTGATAGCTTGAAGAATCTCTACTCGTTGCTCTTTGTACACATCCTTATCGACAGTACCTGAAATCTCTTCGAGTTTTTCTAACCGTTGTTCATGTTTGTCAAGTGCCTCAAGAATCTGTTCTAGAACGAGTTTCTCCTTCACAGAAGTGAGTTCTCGCCTTCGAATCTTTGTCTTTTCGAACTCAGATCGAAGGGTCTCAGCTCGAGTAGTGAGAACCGCTTTATCTGCTTGTTTCAATTGAAGGGCTTGTCTTGTTGCTTTAATTTTCTCAATCAATCTGTCTAGTTCTTCATCGATCACAACGAGTTCAGCATGTGCTAGCAATATTGCAGCTGCTTCATATGGCATATCATCGATTGCAACCTCAAAATGCGGTAGCGAAGGAGGTGCAATATCTTGAATCACTTCTGAAACATTGACTTCTTCTTCGTGCTCACCAGCAATATCTCGAATTGATTCTTCCTCATTCTCAATGAGAGGTTCGCCACAAAGTTTGCAATACTTCCCTTTTGGGACTTCAAGACCACAAGACGGGCATGAAACAAGTGGGTCTGGCATTATTCGCTCCTTCCACTACATAGATCCGTCCGACCA
>JAEOUL010000355.1 GCA_016839345.1 Candidatus Thorarchaeota archaeon
GTTGTACATGGGTATGTTCCGCAAGAGAAGAGAGATGAAGTCACAGAGGTGGGTGAAAGCATGTTGAATGCCAGTATGGCTACCTATGTGCTGAATCTATACTCACAGCTACTTACATACATTGGAGAAGCTGATCTTGCAAAGGAGTCTCTCGATTTTGTTAAGAAACAACAAGAAGCAGTCAATCAGCAGTGGAATGGGAAATGGTTCAAACGTGCATGGTTGAGTGATGAGATTGGGTGGGTAGGTACTGATGTCATGTGGCTTGAACCACAACCTTGGGCAATCATTGGCGGGGCAGTAGACAAAGATCAAGAAAAAATCCTATTGAAGTCCATTAACGAAGGCGCAAGGAGTTTTTCAAAACATGGTGCAGTCATTCTCTCTGAACCACTAGAGAAGATGGCAGGAGATCCAGGCATAGGCACAAACGCAGGGGTCTGGCCTTCAATCAATGGCACCCTGATCTGGGCTTTGGCGTTGATTAACCCTGATTTAGCTTGGGAAGAGTGGAAACGAAATTCTCTAGCGATGCATGCCGAAGAGTATCCTGATGTATGGTATGGAATTTGGAGTGGACCAGATGTATATAATTCGGAGTTTTCAGACAGGCCTGGGCAGACAATTGTTGTGGAGGCGAGAGGAGGAGTAAGAGATGCTCTTGAGGAGGAGCAGGAGGAAGAGGAGGAGCAGGGATTCATGGGAGTGGGATGGACAGACTTCCCTGTGATGAACATGCATCCACACGCATGGCCTATCTATTCGACTGCAAAGCTATTGGGAATTGAGTTCACTACTATAGGTGTAGATTTCAATCTGGCTTTGCCTTTTGACACATATAGATTCACGTCGCCACTACTTGAGCTGGAGAAGTACAAGAACGGGTATTCAGGTCGATACGCTCCATCTACATCAGGGTCATGGACTGTGAAAATAAGGTTCAAGGATAACGAGCTTGACAAGATTTCAAGATTGTTCGTGAATGATAAGGAATCTGAATTGGTCCGAGAGGATGACAGACTTGTTATCAAAGGAGATAGTTCTCCTGAAGAACCACTCATATGGAGAATCGAGTACTGAGAAAAGGGATTGGTATGAACTCGAGGGACCTCACTCTTTCTGCCATCGATGGTGTTCCAGAGAGAGTCCCATTCAATCCCTTCATCATGCACTTAGCTGCAGCTGTTGATGATATTGACTACTCGAATGTCTATTGCCAAGATGCTCAAGTGCTTGCGCGTTCTCAGATAAAACTCGCAAACGTGTTTGGTATCGACCATGTGCATGTTTCGACCGATGCATATAGAGAGGCTAGTGCATGGGGGGTCGAGATGGACTTCACGGGACACACACCGGTGGCAAAGACCTACTTGTCCCTCAGTGATTTCGATTCTACTGAAGAACCAGACCTCAATTCATCAACAAGGGTTCAAAATCGCATAGACGCCGTGGAATTGTTAAGTGAGCAAATTGGAAAGGACCAGTGCGTGGTGGGATGGATTGAAGCCCCTTTTGCTGAGATCTGCTGCCTCTTCGGGTTGATGGATGTATTGAAGATGGCACGCTATGCAGATTGGAGTAATCGTGTCAGTGCGCTGATTGATCGTATCCTACCAATTCAGCTTGAATTTGCCAAGATGCAGATTGAAGCCGGAGCGGATATCATTGGCGCAGGAGACTCTGCGGTGTCCCAGATTGGTCCAAAACGCTATGAAACGGCTTGTCTCGTCCATACACAAGATCTCTTCAAAAATATCTCAACGCATGTACCTGTACTCTATCATGTCTGTGGAAACAGTTCTGTTATTGATGGAGAGGGTAGGGATATGCTCGAACTCATTGCAAGTTCTGGTGCATCCATTCTCGATATAGATTATCAAGTTGACATGAAACTAGCGAAAAGGAAATTGGGCAAGAAGATTTGTTTGCGTGGGAATACGGACACAGCACTTCTAGGGAGCCCAACATTTACTCAAGAAGAGATAGAGAGGAGCATCGAACAGGTTGTTAAAGATGGCAGGCCTGGAGGAAGGTTCATGTATTCTGGTGGGTGTGAGTGGCCTTGGATGCCTCTAGATCTTGTGAAACGAAATCTCAGAAAAGCTAGATCAATAGTAGAAAAGCTAGGGAGTTACTAACATGAGATCACGAGAACGGGTGATGGCGGCTTTAGACCATGAAGAACCAGATATGGTTCCCCTAGACCTTGGAGGCAATCAGTCAGGTATCCATATAGTTGCTTACAAGAATCTTCTTGATTTCCTCAATATAGATGACAAGAGCATCAGCTATAGTGATTTCGTACAACAATCTGCAAAGCCCTGTGAGGAGTTACTTCAACGTCTAGAGATAGATGTCAGATGGTTGCATCCTCCTTCCGCAATTATTCCAGAAAACTTTGCCCCAGAGGTAGAGGGCAAGTTTCAGGGGATCTGGGATCAGTTTGGGGTGTTCTGGGGAAATAGTGTGGATAAAAACCTTAGAGAGATTCTATACTATGATCCAGTGATTCATCCTCTAAGTGAAATGAGTTCGGTTCAAGAGATAAGAGAATATGATTGGCCTGATGGTTCTGATCGATCATCTCTGAGGGGACTGAGAGAGCAAGCAAAGAAACTGAGAGAAACTACTGATTATGCAATTGCTACACCTCCATTAGGGTGTATATACGAGTATACAACTTTCCTCTTTGGATTCACAACAGCAATGAAGCACTTACAAAAGCGACCAGATCTCATTGTTGCAACAATGGAAGAGTTGGAAAAGTACTGGACAGATTATGCCAGAACATTTCTGAACGAGGTTAGATTTGGTGATGAGTTCTATGTTGACATTGTTGCAAATAACGGAGATCTCGGACAACAGGCAGGTCCAATAATGAGTCCAAAAAGAATCTATGAACCTTTGATAAAACCAATAGAGAAGAGATTCTCAAAAAGCTTACATCAAATGGCGGATGTGAAGATTAACTATCATTGTTGCGGCTCAGTACCTCAGTTCATTCCTCATTTTGCTGAGATAGGCTATGATGCTGTAAATCCAGTTCAAGTAGGTGCCTTTGATATGGACCCATGTAGTCTCAAGACACGTTTTGGTAAAATGATCACGTTTTGGGGGGGTCTTTGCAATACTCAAAGCACATTGCCTTTTGGCACACCTAAGGAGATTAGAGAGGAGGTACGATATAACATGGCTTGTTTGATGCCTGATGGTGGTTATATTGCTTCAAATATCCACAACATCACTGCAGAGGTTCCTCCTGAGAATATCATGGCCATGTTTGAGGCTGCCAAAGACTTCAGGAACTACTAGAGTTGGATTGTCCAGAACTCATTTCTTTTCTTACATATTTGGAGGAGGTACTTTAGATGCTTCTGAAAACAATGAGCTATGGAGTCGTGACAGAAGCAAATGCAGTTTCTTTAGGCTTCTCAGATGGTGCTATATTTGTCCCCTTTTGTCTTTTCCAGAAATATGCGAATGCAATACCCAAATAGGCAGCATACGCAACCACCTCAAGGGCTGATGGATTTCCATTATAGCCAAACAGTGCCTTTGCCATTCCACCAATCAGACCCTTCTCATGAAGAAGCGGGAAACTACCATCAGGCAAAAGAGGCGGGTTAATGTTCCAGACCTCAATTGGTCCAATCAGAAGCAATCCAGCCTCTTGTAGCTCATGAATTCCGTATGCAATCATTCCCGCAGCAAACAAGATGAGAAAGATTGATGTCCACTTGAAGAGCACTCTCATGCTGATACGGAGAGATCCCTTATAGATTCCTATTCCAAGAATCACTGCAAGCAGCAGACCAAGAGCGATTCCAACGTAGTTAACCAGTCCCTCTTGGATGACCAGAGCCATGCTGAAGAGTGACAGTTCTACTCCCTCTCTCATGACAAGTGAAAAACTCAGCAGAGCCAAACCAATTCCACTCTGTTGAACTACCGAGATCTGCATGGATTCCTCTATTTCTTGAGCCACCCTCGCACCAGCATTCCACATCCAGACTATCATTGTTGTGAGGAGAAAAGCTGCAATGAGGACTACCGTACCCTCGAATATATTCAGCATGGGACCTTCAAAGATTCCCCAGAGTAGCCCAACGACAACTGCAACACCCACACTTGACAGAATCGCAGTTATTGCACCATAGACGACATACTTCCTGAGGCTCATCTGGTTGGTCTTTCTTAGATAGGACAGCATGATTGCGATTACTAAAGCGGCTTCAATGCCTTCTCTTAATGAAATGATAGTCGGAGAAATAATCATCAGAGTTCATGGTAGAATTCATTAACTATTGTTAATAATCTTGTGATGCGTGCCTGAAAGGTGGGAGGTTCGAATACGACAGTTCCTACTACTCCTGCTTCGTGCGAGTTCTCTTTGTAGCAGTTATTTTGAGAACGACTCCAGAAGATGTCGGGTCAGGACATCGAACGAATTCAGTTGTGACTCCATCTTTGTTGATTATTTTCTCATAGGGAGTTCCTTTGTAAGACCAGCCCAGTTTCCCATCATACTGGAGCACACGAATCATGTGACTTGCACTGTCTATTAACCAGTTGCACATCTTACCTTTGTCTTTGGGATAGCTGAACTTGTCACCCACCTTATGCTTCGTGCAACCGCTTTCGAATATCTCTAGTTCAATATCTCTCATGGAATACCAACCCCTCTTTGGCTCATTAGGCTATACAATAGAAGTTTCTATTCACGCAGACATTTTAGCGTACATTTGTCATTATCTTTGTCATTCTCTATAGTGTGAAAGAATTGAAACAGAAAAATAATCAGTTGACTCAAAAAAAAGAGAGATGTGAGGGAGTTTCACCCTCACGAATTCATTATCTATTGTGACTCATCAGGTTCGTGGTATCCATCATGGTATGTCGATTGGTAATCTGTGGAGTTCTGATCACCCAAGACCCTTTTCCATAAGGGTCTTCGCAGACGACGCCTTTCACCCCAGTTACCCTGCCACCAAATTCCTCTACCAGCTCGAAGGTGCATGGTGATCTTCATGCTGTTGACAATTACTCGCCAGATGGCAATGGCAACTGTCACGAACATTATGAAAGCCCATATCCAATCGAAGCTGATGAATGGAATGCTGTTGGTTTCGAAGAATGTTACGAGATCAAACAGGTTCCAAGAAACTCCATCATAGTTGTAGACATATTGGATTGGCCAGCCAACGTTGATGAGGATTACAGCGATTCCGATCCAAACGACACTCAGGACAACTTCTACGATTAGATTGAAGTTGTTCTCACCACGCACATAGAAGAGAAAACCTCTAACTGCTCCCAGGAACAGAAAGACGACGACGGTCATATAGACTTCCTGAAAAGCTGATGTGAAGAGTAGCACTATACCGGGGATCATGAGTACAAGTCCCCAGAAGATGCCCATTACCACATCTCCAAAAGATTCCCACTTACCCTTGGGTTTGAAACCTTCCACACCAATCCCAAAGATTCTCTCTAATATGGTCTTCTCAGTCATTGGCTTATCACGATCAAGAATGGTGATTATACCAATTATCGTGAAGGCAATAGCCAGGTTAATGATTATCATTACCGGGATGCTGAAAGGCCAGTTCTGAATTTCTAGACCCGAAACTTCAGCAAATATACCTCCAATAGTGAAAGCACCTACTATTATTGCCGCTGCAACTCCAACCAATACAACTAACATCCGGGTGAGTGGATTCACATACTCGGCTGGAACAGGTCCAACCCTCTCCCCAGAACCTGCGTATTCGTTCGCGACACTCTTGGGGTCGCCCATTCTCTCAATGGCCATCATAGCAGAGCCAGCAGTCATTGTACCTCCGCCGATTCTCTCAGCCTCCTCAATAAGGTGAGTCTGAAGTTCGACGATGGCATCTTCGCTGTCTAGAGGAAGATACACTCTAACACGTTCAAGATATTGATCTATAAGTTCCAAAGGATTATTGCTACTCATTATTATTCAACCTCCATTATGACATCGCGCATTTCACGCGAGAGAACAGACCAAGTCTGCGTCATTGCTCCCAGAGCCCTCAAACCCTCTTCAGATACTGCATAGTATTTCTTGGGTTTGGTTGGGTCCTCATAGTCCCATTCGGACTTGAGGAGCTCGCGCTTCTCTAGTCTTCTCAGCAAAGGATAGACTGTGCCCTGTTCAAGTGCCAGGAAAGACATTTTCTCATCGAGTAGCTTGACAGCCTCGTATCCGTACGCCCTTCTCTTACTCAGAAGTGCCAAGATAGCTAGCGTCACAGCGCCTCGCTTCACTTCTTTGGACCATCGGTCCAGTTCTTCCTGTGTCTTCTTTGACATTGACACCTAGTTTACCTCTTTTTTATTATTGTTCTATAGTCATTGTGTGTAACAATGTACTGTACGATATATAGTACTATACATGATTTGTATATAAATGTTATCAACTAGGCTGTAATATCACCCACATCTATATCTGACAGAGAGATGCGTTGGAATCAGAGGATTCTAAAGTGACTGTGAAAGTACGTGTCAAACGACTCTCTCCTGACGCTAAGATGCCCAAGGCTGCAAAATCGGGCGATGTTGCTTTTGATCTATATTCCAACGTAGACTATGAACTTAGACCCGGAGAACGGTTTGCGATCCCCACAGGGATTGCCTTGGAGATACCACCCGGATATGAGGGACAGGTTCGACCGAGGAGCGGGCTTGCGTTGAAGGAGGGTATCACGGTCCTCAACACTCCAGGAACAATAGACAGTGGGTATCGCGGAGAGGTAAAGACCATAATGATAAACCACAATGGAGAAGCGTTCAAGATCACAAAGGGGATGCGTATCAGCCAACTGGCTATTCGACCAGTACCTGAAGTCGAGTTCATCGAAGTGGATGAACTATCAGACACCGAGCGAGGAGAAGGCGGATTCGGTAGTACAGGAAAATAGTGCAATCTGCTATTTTCTCCGCATAAATACAACTGCGCCTATGGCCATAACTACAATCACACCCATAACAGCGTAGATCAGCATTTGGTCTATTGGAATTCCATTTGATATGGGAGTAATGGGTAAATCACCATTGATGTATCCGATGAACAGGTCTTCAAAGGCGTCTGCATCTGCGTTCACAGCAACTATTGCATTCGTACTACCAGCTCCAGTTGAGTTTGTCTGACCTTCATGATTCAGTAGGTCAACTACAATCTCTATATGGTGTTCTTCAAAAGTCACGACCTCAGGATTTGTTAAAGAAACAACTGCAAGTTGATCCCAGAAATACAAGCCAACACTGGTAGCGCCGTAAACAAGTAGTGCCTCTGGAGTGACCATGACACTCTCTAATCGAGTCTTGAAATCGTCTGTCACCGGGACATGATTTGTGGCATCGAGTGTAACCATTGTAATAGGAACGCCGGACTGGAAAACAATGTCAGCAGCGTGAGGGTCGACCCACATATTCCACTCTGCAACGTAGTTCGGGATTGCTCCACCTGATTCAGAACCAACATTGCCAGCAACCTCAACTGCTCCACCCATGATTTGGATCTTGTCAATTTTAGATTTGATTGATGGTTGAGCTTCAAGTGCGCTAGCTACATTCGTGAGTGGACCAAGAGACACAATGGTCACATTTTCTTGTGCACCATCAATCAAAGATATCATGAGTTCAGTAGCATTCATTTCAGATGGTGTCTGACTGGTTGAAGGAAGATCAAGTCCATAGGAGTTGTTACTTGCTTCCCTCCATGGAGTTGGAAATGCGTGGTCAACTACAAGAGGAGTGTATTTTCCAGCAGCAACCGGGATATTACTGATTCCCAAATATTCTAGGATTCTTAGTGTGTTGCTAACACCATGGTCAACGTAAGATACACCACATGATACACCAATTCCGATAACTGTGACCGATGAATGACTCAGAAGATACATGAGAGCACTGAAGTCGTCAGGAGCTGCATCCATGTCCACGAAGACTTTGATTTCCTCCTGCATATGTGTGTAAGCTGCAACCGATGGAGAACAGCCCAGTGCTATGAATAGTACAATAAGAATTGAAATTGGGAATCTTTGACCCTTCCGCATTACTATTCCTCCAGAAATGTACAGTTGAGGTTTGTATTAAATACCTAATATGGTGGGGAAGGATAATGAATCGAATAAGCCTTGTCGCAATGTTTTTAATCGACATTCATCGTGACTGATTTGTTTGGGCCGGTGGTCTAGCCCGGCTATGATACCGCATTGACAGTGCGGTGGTCACGTGTTCAAATCACGTCCGGCCCACCATTTCCATTTAGTTCATTTTCCAGATACTTCGGTAGCCACATTTTTATCTAGTTGAGTGCTGTCCAATGATGGACTTGGGGAGAGAGTTCGTGACGATAAATGATGATGAACTATCTATCGTGGCAATTCTAGCATTTTTGATGGTTGCTCTTTTTCATGGTACCAGAATAATCATTGCACTTTCGCATTTGTATTTCATCGAACTAGTTTCAATCATATTTATCGGATTCTATGTATTCATAGAAGTAATTTCGTTAGTAGGTTTATTGAAACATCGAGAGGAAGCACTAGGTCTATCTCTTGGTCTTAGCCTAGTGGTTTCGTATCCATTGGTTGTAAGCGTATTAACTCCCTTTTCTGATATTGCTCAATTGTTCTTCTTGATTATAGGAATATTAGAGGCAATGATGCTTGCTATCCTCTGGTTCAATTTCCCCTTCAGGGTGAGGACCGGCACCCGAATGAAATCAAAACTTGTTTTTACTAATCTCTCTTCTGAGAGTGTGAGTTTCTTGCTCGTATTAGCAGTTCAGGCAATTCGCTTGATGTTGGTGTCATATGGAACAATATCGGTATATTCTCTCAATACCGAATGGTCAGCAACCTATGCTCAAAATGCAGCAGTTTTTCTTATCGTAGATTTCATATGTTTGGTAGGACTCATTCTTGGAAGAGAGTGGGGATATCATCTAACAGTTGTTTCTCTTTGTATTGGAGTTATACATGAATCAACATTCGCGCAAATTTATCTCTTGATACCAGATCTGCGTGTATTGATTATCATGTATTTCCTGCAGTTTGCGATCTTATCATCGGAAAGATTCAAACTAAGATTCAGTTCCCTATAGAAAGACAGTGCGGCCTGCGCCGGGTGTGTTGAGCTGGAAACATCTGGATACTCTTGCCGAGCTTGTGGCAGGAGATGTGACTATGCTGGCAAGGTTCTCCCGAAACAATGCATCTGCGTTGACTCCGAAGAAATACAAGGTCTATGAGGAGCAGTACTCAGGAAGGAATATACGAGACTCTTGGAAACCTTGGAAATCTGAACAACCTAGCCATTGACTTCTAAGAGTGTGAAGATACAGAAAATTTAGGTGGATTTTATACATAGGCACACATATCAGTTAGTTTTGTTTCTTTTATTGCAGTAAGGAGAGTAGTTGAGGATGAAGTTTGAAAAACGATACATTCCCCTAATCTTAATCACGCTATATGGGTTCATCTATGCATTGTGGTTTACATCCGGATTCATATCTGCGGTTTTTGAAAGGTTTAATCCAGATTGGGATATACTTGCTTTTTTCCCAGGATTGGCAGATGCTGATAATCTCTATTTGCTATTTGGCACTCTCGTCTGGCAAATCATTGTTTTGTTTTTCAGTATAGGTGTTGCAGGTTTCTTCATAGTACTTCACAGAAATGTGGAAAGAGGCCGTACCTTGAAAATTGAAGCAGTACAACCTAGTCTATCATTCTCTCGAATGATTAGACGGGCAATTGTTCCTGCCATGTTCAGTTTTAGTATTGGGGAATTCGCAATAGCATACTTGAGGCCATTAGGAATCTTCGAACAACCTAATCTAGGGAGTGTCAACATTCAGGCTCGATTTGACCTCTTTGCGGTTAAGACACTCCATCTATCTCTGCTTTTACTCCCATTAACACTGGCGATAATCATTTCGACTTGGCTTCTGAACGATTTCGTGGTAGTATCATACAAATCTAAAACAGAGCCCGGGGAATATTCGGATCCACAAAAAGTGGGTCAGTGGGTATCAGGTCTTCTCAGTGGTTTCTCAATCTTTGCTTTCCCCATTGCATATCTTAGCCAATTCGTCATCGATCCAATAAGTCGATTTGGACCTGATGTGGTTCTACAAACTATCCATTTGGTAATCTTCATGATTACTAATGTCATAATCATGTTGATAGCTTTTGTTCTTCCAATCATCATCGTGTACGAGTTGGGGAGAACAAGAATAGCGAAATATTTCTACAGAGTTGCAAGTAGATTGAAAGTGGAAAATAGGAACATTCTCCTTTCGACACCTGAGATACCTGTAATAGCTGATGACTCGTATGGATGATTATCAACTGTTTATAAGATACTGAGAGCATGGTAGAATCCACTCTGAGGTTATTAGTCGCGAGGTTTTTTTTATCAAAGGTAGTGACTGTTAACTGTTGAGACCTACCATTCTCTTTGTATACCGTTTACAGTATTTAGGAAATGTTAAACATTCTTTGATTATTTGTTTCTTCACTATTTTCCCCTAGGCTACATGACTGGTTGTCGAAACTTGTTCTATGCACATCTAGGTTTCTTCAGGAGAGATGAATGAATTCACAAATAATCATCATATTGACAGTGCGGTGGTCACGTATTCAAATCACGTCCAGTCCACCACTTATCTTCTTAGAGTCGAAGGATTCATTGCCGTTCAAACAGCTGCAATCTGTTTCTTCTTTATGACAATTAATACAGATACTCCGATGATTGCGACTCCTCCTAGTGCACCTACTAACAGCAGCGTATTGTCACCTGTCAGACCGGGTACGCCACCACCACTAAGCATCATTGTAATAGGAGCATCATAGCCAGTA
>JAEOUL010000137.1 GCA_016839345.1 Candidatus Thorarchaeota archaeon
GTCTTCTTGTTCCACCTGCAAAGGCTGTAAAAGGATTTTATGAATTGACCAAAGAATACGGTGCTTACTTCATGTCTGATGAGGTTCAAGCAGGTATGGGGCGAACTGGCAAATGGTGCGCTGTTGAGAACCATGGTGTTGTTCCTGATTACATCTCAAAGGGTAAAGCTCTCGGAGGAGGTTATCCTATGGGAGCATCAATTGGTCCATCACCAATGTTTACTGGAGGTTCACGACATTCAGAAACGTTCTCAGCAGAACCGAAGATGTCCCTGCTCTCTCTGTGGATTCTGAAGCATATGGAAGACGGTGATTATCTCAAGAAGAATGCAGAAAAAGGCGCATATCTCTTGAAGCGATTCAATGAGTTAAAAGACAAATACGAGGTTGTTGGAGATGCCCGCGGAATAGGTCTGATGGCCGGTATAGAATTTGTGAAAGATAAGAAGTCCAAGGAGAAAGCACCCAAACTTCGTGATAGAGTTCAGAAGAATGCAGTACAGAAACAACATCTTTGGTTACTTGGTTGTGGTCAAAACGTAATTAGATTCATTCCTAGTTACATCATAACTAGGGAAGAATTGGATGAAGCTGTTGATAGACTTGACAAGGCCATCTCCGAATCCAAGTGATGTAAAAAGAAGATAATGGACTGCTCAGCGCCAGTCTAAGATGAACTCGTGCTGAGCAATCCTAAACTACAGCAACAGTAGAATCGCACCAATGATGACGAGAACGCCACCAATGCCACTGCTGAACAGGTACATGAGAATACCCATGATCAGCACGACTAACCACTTGTTACTAAACTCAAGCGCGCTAATCTTCAAGAATCCACTGTTGACCAAAGCAATCAATGAGAACAAGATTGCTAAGATTCCCCAAATGACGGGGCCAAGCCCAAAGTCACCAAGTCCTGGTAGGATGGTGAAGGGCATTCCTGCAACCAATAGAATCCCTTGGATAAGGCCAATTATACCTCCAAGAAGAATCAATAGGTCACCGATCTTTTTCAGGTCTGACGACATTTTGGATCTTTCTCCTTCTCCGCTCATCCTGCCCTGAAAGGGCTACATAGTCCAAGAAACTACTACTATATAATTTATTAGGCACATGAGAAAAAATCGAAGAAAACCATGATGAGGTGGACTTTTCAATTACTTTTGATATACAAAATTCGATGAGTGACACAATAGAAATTGAAGGAGATCTCGACACTAATTTTGACATACCAGATGGTGGAAGCATCTTAATCATCAGTAATAATCAGTCCTATCTGACTCATGGGATTCACAAGTTCCCAGCCAAGTTCTTCCCGGAACTTCCTCGTTATCTTATTCAAAAGTACTCGGAGAAAGGGGACTATGTTCTTGATCCAATGTGCGGAAGTGGTACAACACTGTTGGAGGCCATGTTGAATGACCGCATTGGGATTGGAATTGATATTGACCCTATTGCACGTCTGATATCAAAGGTCAAAACAACACCAATCGACTCTAAATCACTCGAATCATCAATAGCTGTATTGAACTCCCAGATTCAAGAATATGCCAAATCTGAAACATACCAACCAATAATCCCTAATTTCAACTACCGAGATACTTGGTTTAGACCATTTGTACTGCGAGAACTGGCTATCATTCGAGATAGTATTGACTCACTATTTTCAATAGACTCACAATCGAAAGATCTTGCGGATTTCTTCAAACTTATTCTCTCCTCTGTCATCCGTGATGTGTCGAATGCAGATCCCCATTGCACGAGAACTGTAATTAGAAAGAAAGTTGTTAAGAAAATCAAGCAGGGTGATACATTATCTCGTTTTGCACTAGCACTTTCACAACAGCAAGAAGCGATGAGAAAATTCACACGAATAACAAAAACCCAAAAAATTGGATCTAGTTTTCTTGTTGATGGAACTGCAATCCAAACAGGGTTGGATGACAACTCGATTGACTTGGTAGTGACATCCCCTCCTTACATAAATGCAGTAGATTATCCTCGAACTCATCAGCTCGAGATGTATTGGCTTGGTTTCCTAGAAAGTAACCCCCTTTCACATATGAAGCGGAAATATATTGGAACTGAAACAGTTTACAAAGAAGAGTATGAACAATTGAACACTTCTGGACTTCTAACACTAGATCCACTGCTCAAAAGTATATACAACAAAGACCCTCGAAGGTCATTTATTGTTTTCAAATTCTTCAGAGATATGGAGAAACAGCTACGTGAAATGTATCGAGTTCTGAAACCTGGGAGCCGCTATTGTATTTCAATTGGTAGCAACAAAATTCGAGGAGTGGAAGTACGGTCCGACCTAATCCTTTCTGAGATGGCTGTTTCGAAAGTCGGCTTTGAATTAGAAAAATCCTTCTTCTCAAAATTAATTCGTCACTTTATCCGGATTCCTCGTCCTGAACGGATGCTGGGTGAATGGATTCTAGTTTTGAAGAAGTAATGCTATGCTTTCTCTTCTTACTTCTTATCCAAGTCTGCATCAATGCTCTTCAAGAGGTCATCAATTAGCGCACTAGGAAGACTTCTTGCCTGTTTTACAATTGACTCAATCTCATCACGAGGTAGACCTCTTTGCTCAAGTTGATTCCGAAGATCCTCAATCTCGAAATCACTGAGACGATCCTCGAACTCAATCTCTTGGATTGGTATATCAAGTTCAGTATCTTCTAGTGTTTTAACAAATTCCTCAATTCTTTCCTTAGGTGCTGTTTCAGCCTCTTTCATGATCGCTTCAATTTCTTTTTCTGGAACTTTTTTCCGAACCAGTTTTGCTCTTAACTCTTCACGCTCTTTCTTAGAGAGTTTCTCAACTTTCTTTCGGCGTTTCCTTTTAGATGGTTTTTCAGGTTCTTTAAAGAATTCAAGGGCAAGTTCCCTGGGAAGACTTCTGGCCTGATCAATGATTGACTCGATTTCACGATCACTCGCATCTCTTTTGATTAGTTCAAACCGGAGCTTTTCAAGTTCCTCTTCAGAGAGATGTTCAATCTTTTCTTCGACTGGTTTTGGTTCCTCTTTAGGCATAAAGCTTTGAAGAAGCATTTCGACGATATCTTTTGGTAGTTCTCTAGCTTGACTGACAAAGGACTCAATCTCATGGGATGGGATTCCACGTTTCTCAAGTTGTTCAGCCATTGTCTTTAATTCTAATTCTCGTAGTTGTTTTTCGAAATCGATTCCCTCTTCTTCGCCTGGCTCAGAAACATCAATGTCCTCCTCAACAACATCGTAAAGGTCGGGTTTGGTTGGAGGTGCGGCTTTGCCAATCCTCTTTCTCCTCTCTTCTACAACTTCTTCAATCACTTGTTCAACAGATTTGTTTTGGACTCGGGCAACTCTTATGACTTCTTGGCTAATTACCTCTCTTACAAAGCTTGTTTGTTGACTCATTTTCATCTTTGATATTTCAGATTTAAAGTCATCAAGCTCCTGAGGAGTCATTTCTGTGAGTATTGATAGATCGATGACGAGTTCATCTATTTCAGGAACTTCAATGATGATAGACTCTTCTGGCATCAAGATTGATTTTCTTTTCACTCCGATTTCTTCATGTAATTCATTGAACAATGCTGCGAGGATTGCTTGTCTAGATGAAACTCCCTTTGCGGGTTTAGGAACTCGACCCCTGCGCAATTGTCGAATCTGACCACTGATGATTCTAATCATTTTTGGCACTCTTAGTATGCGTACCCACACAATCGCGAAGAGAATAATGAAGATAACAAAAGCACTGCCATAAGTAATTGCAGTCTGAATTGCGATTTGTTCTGGAGATGGACTAACTGAAACAGAAAGGGTCACATCCTCAGCCTCGTAGTATGTTTTGTTGAGGAGTATTGTTATTTCTGCAACACCTGATGCTACGAATGCTGTGACTCTAAACTGATAGTATCCTGGACGACTTTCATCAGGACCAAGATATTCAACTGTCGCATAATATGCCTGAGGATTGTCAATGGCAACTGTGGCTTCAGTAATTCCTTCTCCAGAATGTCCTGGCCATGCATCTGAATAATAAACCCAAAAAGTGGTGTTCATTCCCCAATTTAGTGACATTACTGAAGGTCCAATTATCTCTAGGCTAGTCTGAATTTTGATGATCGTAATCTCGAAAGCAAATTCAGCTGTTGTATAATTCTCAAGCATGAATCGAATATAAAATGAAATAGTAGAATAGAGACTCCAAACATGCGTATCGAAGACAAAAGAGTAGTTGCCATTTCCATGATTCATTAAAACAAGAGGATCTTCGTAGACTCCTGGTCCTGTATAGAATGAATTGTTGAATAATGCATCTGGAATTCCTCTAGCACTATATGTATCATTGTATAGTAGAGTAACTGTAAGTACATCTCCGTATGGAACCTGCAGATTTGTCCATGTGTCACCTATTCGATACAGTTCGGGGAGAAGAATCGCAATCTCCGTAGGAACCAAGGCAATATGAATTCTGATAGTCATTTCTGCATCATCATAGTTTGCCTTTTGAAATGCTACTGTGATTGTATATGTTCCAGGTCTTAGTTTCGTTGTGTCAATTGGAATGCCATAGACACCATCGCCTAAATAGACACCATTGCCTGATCCTCCTGCCCAAGAAAACACAAAGGAGTCCGCCTGCACACCTTGTTCATGGAAGCCGTCATAATAAGTGAGATTTACTAGACCCGTCCATCCCCAAGTGAAGTCTGGCGAAACAGGTGGTTTAATGGTTGCTTCAAGATTTCTCACAAATATTGATGTTGAATTATCTGCTCTCTCGTAGTCAGAGTTGGGTGGATTTGCTGATATAATGAATGTATGTAGAGCAGCAATACCTAGGCTGGTATCGAAGTCATAGTAATAATACCCGGCACCACCTATCAAAATCCCATTCAAGAGTGTTCCATTTGACCCAAGTTCCGGTGAGTTCCATGTAACTAACAGACCATCCAATCCTGTGGAGAATGGGTCTGTTGTGTTGAGGGCTGGAGCAAGAACATACACTCCTATTCTTACGACTTCCGACCAATAAAACGAAGTATATTCATAGGTTGCAGTGACATCGTCGAGCCAGACCACCATCTGGATCTTTGAAATTGCCATGATCAATGTCGCTGATGCATTACCGTAGTTGTGTTTTGAAGCTTCTACATGAATCTGGTAACTTCCAAAACCAGTTGTCCCTGTGGATATTGAAAGTTTGTAGTATCCTGGTCTACTTGGTATCTCAACCAGTGTAATATTGGTTTCATAGTCCCATTTTGCCACGAGATTCGCTTCAGTCACAAGGCTACCATCAATGGAATCTTCTAGGTATAGGATTACTTCTGCAGTATCTCCATATGAAACAGTGAAGACATACCTATTCCCCTCAGGGATGACATCCATCGGTCTTGGTAAAAGTCTGAAAATTATCTGATAGGATGAATCAATATAGTTTGGTGCACTACCCTCAATCCTAACGGTTAGTGTGTCAGAAATTGTACCCAAACTAGTGTCAAGAATCGTAGTGTAGTTTCCAAGCACACCTGTGGGTAGAAATGAACCAGTTCCGCCAACCCAATCATATGTAATGGTTGCTACCGAAACTATCTGATTCCTTAGAGTGTCGTTAATTGCAGCAAATATTGTAAGGGGTTCACCCCAATATACTTCATTTGTCAGTCTTGGTCCGCTCCAAGTGACTATGAGCTCAGATGGGACTGCAATCAGGTTAATTTCTACATTCAGTGAAGAAATTGCGTAGTGAAGTAGACTCGCCTGAACTGTCAAGATCTGAGATCCAAAATTCAAATTACCAGTCTGAAGCGTAATATTATAGCTGCCATCTCCGAGATCAATATATGATGAAGAATCACCCCAGGTCAAAATCAAAGAAGCTCCTGAAAGGGGATTGTCGTTCGCATCGTAATCAACTAGGTATATCATGACGGAAGTTGCGTAACCTGCATAGTTTGTTGGTGCTATGACAGCAGAAAGTCCAGCAACTCTATTCCGTAGTCCAAATACTACTGATGTCTGAGCAGTCTGATAAGGTGTAATATCGACTGTCACAATGACTGATTGTAAACCAACAGCCAAAGAATCCATCATGCTCAAAGTAATGTTGTATTGCCCTCCACCCAGTGCCTGAACTGACCAGGATGATGGTTCCAGTCCCGTTGATTGGTACCTCACAGAAATCTGTTCCTCAGCCCCATCTATTGGTAATCCATGGTCAGTATCTGCAAATAGAATCACAAACGCAATGTCTTCATAGAATGCAACAACTGACGGTGATGGTAAATCACTTGAAACAGATGTTTGAATTTCGCGAACAATTCCTTGTATTTCTGGCGCAAAAACATTCCCATAGTATGGACTTACCAATGCGCTCCATTGTATCTCGATTTCAAAGGTAAAGATGCCAATGCTTCCTAATAAAGAAGTGCTGATAAGAATTCTATACTGTCCTGAATCAATACCAGTCCCGGTTTGTACCCAATAGTGCGTGCCTTCAATCAGACCGGGAACCTCAATACAGGTCAGTACTATAGTTGCACCCTCTATTCCTATTCCTTCTCTCTGATCTGTATATATCAATGTAATATTCATGATGTCTCCAAAAGGTGTTTCTTCAACTTGACCCAGCTCGATATTCCCAACTCTTCCCACAGTGTCTACAAAGACAGAGGTTGCATCATTTTCATAATAGGGTGCTCCTGAAGTCCAATCAATCTGAATTGTAATGTTCCAACTGCTGACCAGATTCGCACTTATGACAGTAGAATTGATTTGGAGTCTAAATATGGAACCTATAGATTGAACCAAATATTCTCCATACACAAGAGCTGTTCCTTCACTGTATATTTTGATGTCACTGATAGATACTACCACTCTCTGACCTGTTGATATATCTACAAAAGCAAAATCCAATGTCACGTTATCAAGATACCAAGTCTGACCTGGTGGAAACACTATTTCAACACTTGTTGGTCTCTCAGTAACTGGAATATTGATGGTCCGTTGAGACTCTTGGTAATGTGGCGGTCCAGCAGACCAATTAGCTATCACCAGTATTGCTTTGATACCTGGTGGTCCAAGAACTGATGTGTCTACTGAGATTGTGTATTGCCCAGTACTCACTTCAACAATTTCATAATCTATTGAAGACTCAAGCAGGACCAAACCAAAATAGAGGTAAATTGCACCACCAGAAATTCCAGTTGATGTTATTGTATCCTTAAACAAAATGGTGAAGTTTGCGTAATCCTGATAGTGAGTTTGAGACGGTGATGAAATCAAATCCAGATTAGTATCTCGCTCGCTTATTTCAAATGGTACCAATATATCGTTCCACTGATAGAATGGTTCTGTATATTCAGAGCTGAAATTCAACCAGAGATGATAGACACGTCCTAGCTCGAGTTCTTGGTTATAGGTTTCAACCGTAAGAAGATAGTTCTGCAGCGATGGTCGCCATGAACAGGTGAATAGCCAATTGGTTCCATTAAGAATCTCTAAACTTGTCATGACTCCTGTATCATTTCCTATTGGAAAGAGGGTATCGAGATCCTGATAATGTAAAACAATACTGAAAGAGGTGTCATAGGGGATGAATCCAATGGGTTCAGCTGTCAATAGTGTTGCACGAAGATTGACAGTTAGGAATTTTGTATCACTTCTGAATTGATAGTAAAACTGGTCAGATGAAGCCTCAATTCTGAGTGAATAAATACTGGGCTGACTGAAATAGGACGTGTTCAGGTCAATTTGATATTCTCCAGAACCTAGATCTGTAATCTGAACATAGCTGGAAGGAATTTTTGTCATTCCCACATATGCTTCAATAATTGCACTAAGAACAGCTGTGGAAGTTGAGCCAGCAATGTCTACATATGTCACAGTAAAGGAGGCAATATTACCATATGGTGTCACAGGAGGTGTTGGATAAGTCAAGATGGTCTGACGTTCTATTAGTGTAACCGCTATGAGTCGTCCTGTGACGTTTGAATAGAATGGTAGTCCACTCCAAGTAAGATTCAGGATGAGTGTTCTCTCTCCTAATGGAGCCCCCAGCTGACTCGTGTTGAATGAAATCGTATACAGGTTCTCAAAGGCGTCATATGTCAATGTGAAGTCAGGCACATTTAGGGATACTATCATTGCCAAGGGGTCGTATGCAATAGGACTTGAGTAGCCGCCTGTTGTATCCTCATATGTGAATGAAAAGGTGGCGTTCTCACCAAATGGAACACTGGTTGGTGGAATGACTGATAGCGATGCGGATCTTGGAAGTACTCTTACAGAAATTAAATCAGTCCTGTTTGTGTAAAATGGAGAAACACCTGCTGACCAGTTTATGAACACCTTCATCGAGATTATGCCTGTGCGTCCAAGTATGGAATTGTTGAAACCAATTGAATACTCTCCAGGTCTATTAGTACTGTCTATCTCCCAGATATTTACCTGTGACAAATCAACTGTGACGTCAACAAATTCTACGCTGATGAATACATTAGATGTATCATTTGAAATCCCTGTTCCCAAAGTCGCACTAGAATAGAGAAACGTGTAGACCATGTAGTCGAGGCATGGAGAGGGAAGTGCAGCTTCAATCAAGGTAAGTTCTGTATCTTCTCCTATTATTTCGACTGAGATTGAGAGGAATCTATTTTCATACTTCTGAATGCTTCCTGTCCAATTGAAGAATACTGTCAGTTGTTGAATACCGAGACCTCCGAACTGAGATGCATCTATTCTTATTATGTAACTGCCTGCACTGGTGTCATTATCCCATGTAATTGTCAACTGACCAGTTGTATTCCAGACAGTACAGAGAACATCGGACGAAACAATTCCCTGTAAGTGATCTCGGTCACCATAATAAACGGAAATTTCGATTTGCCCAGATGATGTGCTATCCTCCACTGGTGACAAAAGGCGGAGCTCTGTTTCAATGGATCGAATGACTACAGTCACACTGAATGTAGCCGCTTCATATTCAGAACCAGATGAATAATCAAAGACTAAAAGATAAGACTTCAAGGTGTCGGTGTCAAAGGTGTTAATTGTGATGGCATAGCGATTACCAGTCCAAACGATGTCATAGTGCACTGGAGTCCAGTTGCAAAGATGATTCAGAGTAAAGATTGGTAGGTTATGGTCCATGTCAATGTAATCAACATAGAAAGTTCGAGAGTCTCCTACTGGTATTTCAAGATCACTTACTGTGGCGATGGCATATGTTCTGATTTGTCTGATTTGAATGTCAATCGATATGGTCTTGTTCTCATAGTTTGGTTCGTAAGATGTGAAGCTCACATTATAGATACCAATACTCCAAGTCGAAGTATCAATCGTTACCCAATATCTGCCGCTGCTTATCAGCTGCTGCTCTATCTTCAACGCTCCAGTTACATAGATAGTAGCTGTGTCAATTCCTTGTCCTCTATCAATATCGACAAACTCAAACGTAACAACAGCATCCGTATTCCAAGAGATAGTGAGAAGTGGATAGTCTGGAGAGCTCAGATCACATTCAGCTTGATTGAACTGAAAACTAATGATGGGTGTTTGAGTATTAGAATAGTCCTCAAAAACTCCAAAGACAAGAAATATACGAATACCGTAAGAGCCTCCGGGGAAGTATGATTGGTCAAGGGTCAACACATAAGTTCCTGCGCCTTGAGCTGAAAATGTTTTGATGTTGTAGAGAGTACCATTCTTGTCCCGGATACTGAAATGGCTCTGAAGAAGGCCATTCACTGGTATGTTGTCGTAAATCGAGCTTGAATCATTCACTGTAACGTAGGTAGTTATTTCGAAATCATCTCCTATTGGAAAGACACCTATGTCATCCCATGAAAGAGCTGTAGTTAATTTCTGAATCCTCACTACTATCGCAGTGGTTCCATCATAGTAGTATCTTGGAGATACACTAGTCTGAACTGTGATGTCAATTGTATAGTCACCAATCGCCCAAACTTGGGAATTGATTAGTATTTGAAGTGAACCGTAAACCTCAGATCCTCCTAACCATTCAGCGAGGACACTAGTGAGATTTCCTGAAATTGGAATATTCCCAGCATCAAGATCCAGCAACACAAGGTTGACGGTGACATTCGACCCCATAGGTATTGACCCGTCATAGGTGGCTACAACAAGAGTCCTATGAGGTCTTATACTCACTGCAACTGTGATTTCGCTTGTCTGATAATTCATCCGAGTGATAGTGAAATTGAACATGTAGATGCCAACACTGTATGAATCGATATCAATCTGAATGGAGTATCTGCCATCAAGTAGGTCTACATACTCAAATGTTCCATCCCCACTCAAAACACCTCCAGTTATTCCAACACTGGCATGATCAATGTCCAACCAACTTAGTGTGACCGTCGCATTCTGACCCCAAGGCACACTGACTGGATTGGTTTCAACTTGAACAATGTCGGTATTGATTTCCCTATATCGAAAGACTATATCTACCGAGCTCTCAATAACAAAGTTTTGTGCTGGAATAGCATTAACCGTGAAACAATGCGTTCCTAAACTCAAACCCGTTGATTCAATTTTGACAAGATATGTGCCATTGTTATAATCTGTGACACCACTGATAGTACCATTCGACGTGAAGGATGCTCCATCATAATATGTTCCAGTAATAGCATCCTGGAGGTTTACTAGGACACTGAAATCATCACCATATGGTGTAGATTGTGGTGTTCTGTATGTCAGAATTGTGTTGTGCGAAAGCTCCAAATCAAAGTAGGTTGCTGCGTCAACAAGATATGGGTGACTTGAAACAATATTGAGCCTCCAATTCCCTGGTTGACCAAGATCTGAAGTATTGAGGGTCTTTCCGTAGACACCGTTGCCATAGTCTTCAAACTGGACCTGTGTTTCAATTCCCATTACACTCCAGTTCATCATAACCGTAGAGCCTGCTACATTTTGAACAGAATCAGTATCAGTCAATTGAACCGCAATCTCAAGAAGTTCTCCTGCTGTCCGAACTGAAATTCCATCTCCGATTGCATCAGTAGGTGATAGTAATTGCAGTGCTGAATCATGTTGTACAGTGAACTGTCTATCATATCTGCCAACCCTCTCTGGACTGGAATCTGCAGTGTTATTAAATTCAACAAAGACATGCCAGATTCCAATTGGCCACGCACTAGTGACACTAATCCCTGCCCACTCGAATATACCACCGCCAGCTTGAACCAAATCCTCTTCACTATAGAAGAGTTGACCACTTGGGTCAACAATGTGAAGTGTCATTGCCGAACCAAGTATTGAAGTCGCGGTTCCCCTGAACTTTGCTAAATCTCCAGTTTGTAGAACCACTGTAGTATCATATGATTCGCCGAACACTCCACAATCTAGTCCAACAACCTCGTTGCTTGATGAAAATGTGAACGTCCAGATGCCTTTGACATCAAGTACCGATGAAGGTACAGTAACCTGTGTGCTCGTTGTATTAACTTCAGAGAATCTCTCTTGCCCCACAACATCAGTGACATTTGTTAGAGTCCAAGTAATTGGCTTACTAAAATTGAGTCCAAGCTCCTTGACTCCCAAAGGTGGGCTTGCCAAGACATTGGCTGTCCATGTAACATCTGTCCCGTTGGCAACGGAGAAGGATGTTCCTGGCATCATGTCATTATCCAGTGTGGATTCTTGGGTGGTGATATTGAGAGTCATCCTTGGAAGAATGCTGACAACAGATGGAGCATCGGAAGTGAAGAGCAGTGTGGCGTTTTGTCTAGGGGGTGAGATAGGATAAGAGTATTTGATACTCTCCTCTGCACCAACACTGTAAAAGCTGGAGGGATTATACTGGTTTGCGTA
>JAEOUL010000138.1 GCA_016839345.1 Candidatus Thorarchaeota archaeon
CAAGATCATCAAAGAAGAATTCGATGTACTTAAAGCTGAATACAAAACCCAACAATCCTGTTGGAATTGCGCCGAAGGCATAACCCCACAGGTTCTTACGACTTAGTTTCTCCGAACCTTCCACGAAAACCAACTCCCATCAAGCAAATATATCCCCATTATTATCTGTTCCCAATCTCAAGAAAGAAGAAGATGGTGCCGCGGGTGTGATTTGGACTAACATTATCCTTCATGTAGAGTATCTTCATTGATCTTGTTAAACCAGTAGAACAGTGTCACAAAAGACTATTTGCACAGTTGGTCCTATCACATTGGGGGTAATCCTTGTCAACAAAAGTGGTTAAAGGAGTATTGCTCACACTCCTACTTCTGTTTGTGCCTCTATATAGTGTAAGTAATGTGAGAGCAATTGAAACCCGACACGGAGGTGGATTTGGTACAGTTGATACGATATCAAATAGTAACATCACATACTGGACCTTCAATGGCCAAGGAACACCCCAAGATAATTTGGATATGCAAATGCTATATGACGCAGGAGTCAAGACGATACTCATTGTACACTGGTGGGGAGAATGGTGGGGAGTGAACATAACCAATCCAATAGATGTCTACTATAACTCAACAGTACAGTTCTACTTGGACGATGCTATTGATTTCAATCTGGAAGCATTCAATCCAGATTATGTCTGGGGCGTAACACTAAGCGATGAACAGTACATCAGCGCGCAACTTTCACCTGAGATTGTAAAATACAACTATACTTACTATGCTGAAACAGGGTACTGGATGAAACCCTATGATGAACGAAATACAACGGAGTCTTTTGTATATAATGAATGGCTCAATGAACGAAGTGTGTGGGTGTTCAACTATATTGCCAGTTATATCCGATCATGGGCACCTAATGCAAAGATAGTCCAGTACATCTTAATGCCCCCAACTTGGGGATTAAATGACAAAACCTGTGCAACGTATGAAATCGATGGCGACGTCTTTGCAGTAGACTGTTTCTATTCAAATGAGGTTCCATTACTTCTGTATGAAAGTGTCAGAAGATACAAGACCTCTCTACCTGGTAAGACACTACACTTCGATATCTGGGGTACAATATGGGATTTCATTAATGAGGCAGGTGATGGGCTCTATTACAAAGAAGGAAGCTATGAACAGATTCGTAGAGAAACCTGGCTCTCATATCTCTCAGGAGTTGATGTCTTAGGTTGGTTTGACTGGGCTCCCCAATATAATGACAGTTTCAATTGGGCATGGGGGCATCAACGTGAGGATGAAATGGGCAAGAAGCTTTGGATGTACATCGATAACTTAGCTGGGCAATTGTCTAATCTGCCAACAATTGAACCACGTCCAGAGGTGCTTGTGGTTGGAGACGGACACCAGACTGGAGTGGCCATGCTAAATGTGGCCGAGCTAGGTCTGTTTACAGAGTACGACCTTGTCAACCAGAGATGCTTTGCCACAACTGATGTGGACATGTCCCATTACTCCATAGTGCTCCTTGCAGATGGTTGGTATTATGATGAAACCGTGGACAAGTTGAACAACTTTGTATCAAACGGGGGAAATCTCATATTCTTGGAAGGAATCAATTCCACCGAAAACCCGGTCCCAAGAACTTCTAGGTTTAACATCGAATCTGGATGTAGGGAAGAATCATTCTCAGGTCATGTGTTTATCAATATTACAGGACCCAACATCCTTGAATTGGAGATACTAAACTACGATGCCCCCAGTCATAGCACGAGGTTCCTGAATATCTCATCAGGTGCAACTGGATATACTACCATTGAAGGTTTCTATTCAGTAGAAGATACGACTCTAATAGACATTGAAAATTCCCCATTGACTTTGTACCACAATGAGTCAGAACCAAACTCTGGTTGGGTATTGTATGTTGGTGCGGAATGGTCTTTTCAAGAAGCTGAAGCACCTCCTTCAGACAAGAAGCCATATCTCTGGTACTTGTATAAAGAGTTCATCCGAGCATTTGCAGACTTCCTCAACATCACAAACTCGATTTCCACCAATGAAACTGAAAAAATGTTGATTACCCAGGGCATAGTTGGAGATGGACTACTCTTGGCAGGCATTTCCAATCTCAATAATACGATTCGTTCATTTGATTTCACACTAGACCTTTCTCAATTTGGTTTTCCTGATGGAAACTACTGGGTGCATTCCCTTGACAGTGATGCATCATTGGGTCAGTTCACATCAGAGAATAGCATACTTGAATTTCATATTGACGTTGTAGCTAATGGAACAAGACTCTTGCTTATCTCGGAAACAAAACCCAACCCGGGATATTCGATTGACATTTTTCCAGAGATACCAGAGTATGTGCCTATAACGACAACAAATCCGGACTTCTTAATTTACGTGATCGCTACAGGTGTAGTTTTGGTTGGAGGTATATCTGTGGTCGCAATTATTGCATGGAAGCGGAGAGAAACCTAGTAGGCTGAGTCTTTTTCTGATTCATAATACCAAGATTGAATACTATTAGAAAGTGGTGTCGCGGGTGTGATTTGAGCAATTCTAGCGAACTGTCAAATATAATCCCTCATCTTCCCCCAAAATTCCACCTTGCTATCTTCTTCTTTTCGAGCATTGAAATAAACATGAATCTGCGCATCATCCAAGACAGGCACTTTTTCGAATATCTTTCTATCACCATAACGAAACGCTTCCAAAACCAAGTCTAGTTCTCTTCGAAAGATAGATTCCCTGAAACTTGAGGAGCCAATCCCTCGCCCAATTTCACAATGAACATGCAGTTTTGGGTTATCTAGATCATTAGTCCAATTTGCCAAGACCTCATCTCGCATTAAACGAGTGTACCATCCACGTATTTGCTTTCTGTCATAATCTGGTCCAATGGTTAAGAAGAGATTTCCAGTTCTGTCAGAATGTGTCAACGTATATGCTCGTGGATACAAAGGACCTTCTTCATTAGTAGGACTGATAAACCTGACACTGAGTTTTCTTGGATCCAATCGGCGCATGATAGCCTCATCTCTCTCTACCGAGTCTAACATAATTAGTGTTGATATAGAACCGTTAATACAATGCTTGCAGTTACAAGTATGAATCAAGAGAATGAGTTGGTGCCGCGGGCCGGAAATTCACAAATCATGGAATTCATGACTTGTTTTGAACCGGCGACAACACGGTCTTCAGCCGTGCGATCTCCCTGGCTGATCTACCGCGGCATATGCATTAAGTGGGTCAAAGTCCAAGTTTTATAAACGTAGCGAAACCTCAAGGGAGGAGCTGCTGTTATTCGTAGGAGTCAATCAAATGAGATGTCCTAAGTGTCGAAGAACACTTGAACCCGGGACAATGATTTGTCCAAAATGCAGGAAACCCGCTATTGTGAGTGAATCTGAATATGGAGTGAATCGATTGAAACCGCGCTCAAATGTTTCGCTCAAGGGTGCTGGTTCTAGAATGTCGGGGACTTACTATGTGCGTGCTACCCGTCATAGAATTGCTGAATCGGATGATTTTGATTCCACTCCAAAAACCCGATGCATACGATGCGGCACTGTAAATGACGCGGGTAACCGAAAGTGCAGGAAATGCGGCTCTAGAATCACTTAATCTTGTAGTTCATGTAGCTAGCCACAAAAGCTGTACCAATTGCAGCTCCGTTTACTCCAAGAATGTAAATGTAAAGCGGATCCAGAAATGCAATTGTGGCCAACCAGGATGGAAGACTTCCAGCATCTGCTATACCAAATGGGAAGAAGTAGAACAAGAAGAATACACATGTCAATAGAGCCACACCAACAAACGCTGGCATATCTGTAGTTGAACGTGCAAATTCAGAGAGCCTAGTGATCCAGTTTGCCTTAGTTCTATGACGTCTACGAGTCTTTCTCTTCGACAGGATATGGGCCCAGCGATACATTGCTTCAGCCATCAGTATGTATGAACCTCCAAGAACAGCCATGACTCCTATTGAAACCAATAGCTGTAGCTCAGCACTCAGAACTGATACGTAGACTTGTGCATGCCAAATAATTGGGATTTGGACAAAACCTGCGATTCCCAAGAATATCATGATAAGTCCGGGTTTGCTACCGCGTCTCCACCATACTGCAAGGCTCATTGGTTTTCACCTGTCGTGTGTTGGACCGCTCAGAAAAGAGTTCCCACTTTAAGGTTTTGGAACAAAGAAGCTGGTCAAGAATGAGTCGCAGTGATACTGAACCACTCTCCGTGGTCCTCGTAATTTAATATATCAAGATTCAATTGGTTGACCAAGTCCATTACTCTTTCCAAAGTCTGTCCTTGATTTCCTCTGACACCATATCCTGTCTGAGACTGTGTTCCATCAGGGAATGTGAAACGTGCCCAGAACACGAATTGATTGGTTATTCCAGTTATCCTACTAGCTAATATTGACACCTTGCCTTGTTTCTTCAGAACTCTCCGGACCTCTTCTAGCACCCTTCTTTTGATATCCCAATCCCTCATATATCCAAGTGAAAACCAAAGCGTGACTATGTCGAATGAGTTGTCCTGAAAGGAGAGTTGTTTCCCGTCTCCAACAATCCAATTTGCTGGAGCGCCATGAATCTGAGCCTCTCGAATCTCACTCATTCGAATATCCACGGCACAGACTCGTTCTCCTGCAATTCTGGATACAAGACCCTCACCCCCGCCACCAATGTCCAGTATGGGTCCATCTGGACCTAACTTATGCAAATGGATATTCTGGATCTCTGTTTCTTCTGTTGACATGGGTTGAAATCCCACCTCTTGAGTCTGTTCTTGTGTTTCATCAATGTACTCTGTAAACCTTCTGGAGCGTTTGGCATAATTAGACTCTCTTGATTTTTACCAGCTACGAATGCATTGGCATAAATACACAATCTCTAAGTCCTACAAATGTACATATTCAATGTTGGTTGTCATTAATCTATCTCAAGGAGTGTCCGGTGTTGGATGATGAGTCTGAGCTTGAAACAGCTTTCAAAGTTGTAGCAATTATGCAGACAATAACTGAGGACCTGGATGAGAGAGGAAAGAGGGCTTGGCGTAAAATGCTTGGGTTATCTGACAATCCAATGAAACCACCTGAGGAGATTGAAGAAAGTCAGAATCCTGATTCATCTGATTGAATATCATTTGTGAGCCGATCAATGATTTGATCTAGCTGTTCTGCTGTGTAATCAAGCCTTATCCGAATTCTGTGTCCCCGTTCAACCATTAGCGAATAGATAATACCTGTGCCTGAAAGGTACACACCATCCTCTACAGGAATAGTGAATGTACCCTCACGTCTTGCAACTTTTATGTCCCCAATCTGATGCTTGTATTCCCATGCCCAGAAAACTCGAGGTAATTTCAGTTTCGAATCAAAAGTTCTTTCAGCCTGACGAAATGCTATGAAATATATCGTATTTGATCCCCACTGCCCAACTAAATAGACCGGAGCTCGATTCAGTATCAAAACTCTATCAATTATCATTGGATCTGGTGGTGTTAGTTCTTTGAGCATATCAAAACTATGCATAAGCATGGAGCTTCCTACACCATAATACCCCGCTAGCAGCAACCCACCGATTCCACCGATTCCAAATATTACAAATATCAACATGATTACAAAATCGGATACAGAATATTGTATAAGGAATACAATGATTGGCAGTAGAGGTAGCATTGCTGTCATTACAGCTCCGATGATAATTCTCCTACGTACTGATTTCTTGAGTTGCTCTTTTGGATCCAATACAAGGTTATTCTCAATGTGATCCACTATACCCACACCAACACAAGCTACTGGGAGCGTATGAAAATAAGGATTAGCAAGTATTTCGGAAAATGCGCAGAAGTATTTGCTTTTATTGCACTCTCCTACTTCGAAAGATTGTGGTAACATGTGGAAAGTCAAAGTGACAGTGATCAAAAGATTCAGCCCAGAAGATGTATTTGGCCATGAGCTTTTCTTGCCTTCGACTGGAGAGAAGATCAAGAAATGCGGACTTTTCAATGAGGGTGATGAGTTCATTGTTGATAGTGTGATGCAGCAACCAGAGGGCTTCTGTGGTTGGGCCTGGAGAGATATCTACAAGGATCTTTCAGTGTTATTCTTTGGTGGTAATTTTGCTATGGGTTCAGGAATTCAATACACTTCATGTTCTGATGGAACGAAACCTATTTGTTTCAAGTTGGAGCGGTTGGATGACGAACCAGTGACTGGTTATTGAGATTTTTACTCTTTAGAGAGAACAATGACTCTTATCTGGGACCAATAGGCAACTCCATGTGTTTCAATTCTTTCACCGAATTTCTCCCAAAGCTCATCAAATTCTATAGCTTTAACTCCAAAGTTTGAAAAAATTCTGGGGGCTTCTTCACATGCAAAACTCAGCTCTTCCTTAGCCTGTTTTGCAGTCATTTTCTTTCCTAGTGTTAGTCTGAAATCCTCTATTGGGTGAATTCTGACTTTTTCAAACATACGAAGATAGTCTTCACTCTCAAGGAATACTGCATTCAGACCTATTGTATTCCAAATCTCTTGTGCTATTTTTTCTTCTGGAAAATCACCATACTCCACCATGCTAATCTGAATGAGGGCATTATTTTTTGTTATACGATTAATTTCTTTCACTGCTTGTTCGACACCTTTCAATCCAGAGGTCATATGCAGATCTTCCAAACCCAAAAAATTGACGACCATATCACAGGAAGCGGATTTCAGTGGTATTCTTGTTGCATCAGAGAGGAGATAGTGGAATTTTGACCAAGTTTTCTGTGAGTACTTATCAGACTCTCTGACACGTTTCCATGACTCAACATCATTATTCAGACCTATTCCGAAGATTCTTGCTTTTGGGAATCTTAGAGCTGCTTCTGCTGAGAGCAGTCCATGGCCAGATAGAAGGTCAAGAATTGTGATTTCATCATCAGATGATAATTGGCGTATTCTATCTACTATCTCGCTTCGTATATTGCCAAATTCGAAAAATGCCTTCTCGTACTCTCTGTCACTAAAATACTGGAAACTCAACACAAACTTCCCAGTCATATAACGATTCAAACACTTGATGAAACTTGCGTCACCGTGCGCTCTTTCTAAGATAGAGAATTATCACTATTAGAATGAAACCAACAATACTGCTGCATAAGACTACGATTTCTAGATTAATGCCGTTCACAACCTCAATCAATGGCACAATGTTAGTATCATTCAGGGTTTCCAAAATCGAAATATCCACAGATGAAACTGTTCTATTAGTTTCAATCTTCAGGACTATTCCTGTTTGTTGATCGTAGTATCGATTCATCTGATTTCCAAATGAGTACTCATTTTCAGTCATCCAACACATTCGTGGAGTGGGCAAACAATCAAATTCAAGGGGGCCAACAGACAAAGGAAATTCATTTGTTTCATACATTGTATCGATAGGTGTACTCTCATTTGTTTCAGGTGAAATCCAGAACGCTGCTTTTTCACCTACTGGATAATCAGTGATTTCTGTGCCATTTGGATGATACGCATATAGAATTACTAGAGAGTTCTTGTCAGCTACTAATGTTCCGCCGCCAGAAATAGTGGCAAATGTTTCTGTGGTGGTGTTGAAAATCAAGCCATGTGAACGAACCTGTATCTCAATATTACTGTGCTCTAATGAAACAATCTCCCAATACAATTCGTGAGTTTCCCCGGTGGAGAATTCTTGTTTGTATTGCGCAAATGAGCCAACTTCTAAGAACTCAGGCGTGTCTGTCTGAAGATATTGTGGATTAACAATTAGAATAGAACCGATCAGAATGAGTGCGAGCAGGCGAATTGACATCACAATTTCGTGAAGTATACTCTCAGAATAGGAAAAGTGTTTCGAACCCAGTGCGCTACAAAGAAGCAACTTTAACTGCCTCTCATTTAACTATATTCATAACTATCCTGGGTTAAGAAAAGGTATACCTCAACACAACCTCCTTGGAACAGGAATCTTTGGAATCTTTAGTTGTTTGATTTTCTCCTATTCTTGTGCTTGATATAGGATGAGAAAATGCAGTACTTAGGACCAGTCACCTCGGTTTGCGCAGTTTGCAGATTTTATATGTAGACTGCCCGATATATCGGACATCCAATAAATTGTGGTGGATATGAAAAAACCTCAACCCGAGAACTTCTTCGACGTCGTTGCAAAACGAAGGAGCATACGGAAATACAAAGACATAGAGATTCCTGATGAACACATTCATCAGATGCTAGAAGCAGCTCAGCTCGCACCATCAACCAATAATACTCAGCCATGGCGTTTTGTCGTGGTGAAAAATCCTGAAACAATAGAATTACTCTCACTTGTTGCAGGTAGACAGAAGTTCATTGCGAATGCCAAAGCTGTTGTTATTGCTTTGGCGAACAAAGCTGCTTCATGTTGTCCAGGCAACCCCTCGATGTGGCATGTACAGGACACAATGATTGCAACAGAACATGTTGTCTTGGCAGCAACAGCACTCGGATATGGATCATGTTGGATTGCAATGCTAGATTCAAGAAACAGTCAGAACATTATTGCAGTCAAAGAAGCTCTACGAATTCCAGAAACTGCTGATATTGTTGCACTAGTGACCCTCGGCGTTCCTGATGAAGTTCCAGCTCCCAAATCCACATTGGAGCTGAATGAAATAGGATTTTCTGAAGCATATGGTTTCAGTTTGAATTCCTAGAATGCAAGATTCATACTATGGTGGTGGCAAACATTGAAAGATGAAATCAAAGGAAATATACTCAATCCTCTGCCTGTGGCATTAGTAGGGGCTTTAGTGAATGACAAACCAAACTATTTGGTGATAGGATACATCTCGCCTTTCAATTTTGGTAGACACATCTTCTTCAGCCTATATAAGAAACGTTACACCAGAAAAGGAATCCATGAGAATATGACCTTCAGTGTTAACATACCGTCTGAGTCACTCCTAGAGCAGACAAAGGTATGTGGAAGTAAATCTGGACAAGACTATGATAAATCATCAATCTTCGACACATTCTATGGCGAGCTGAAAACAGCTCCAATGATCCGTGAGTGTTCTTTGAACATGGAGTGTGAAGTAACAGAGATTCTTGATTATGATCCCAATGAGGGCATCATTGGGCGAGTAGTAAAATCATACGTCGACTCTGGGTTACTTGAAGAAGGCAAGCTGGATATGAGAAAGGTTCGTCCACTAGTTTGGGCTACAGCCGGTGACTTCAACTATTATCAACTCGGAAATCGGATTGGTGAATGAAATACCATTTTCTAAATAGTGGATAGACGTCCAGTCCTAAAGAATAAGTGAATTCAATAATGAGTGTGTGTTGAATTTACTTATTATCAGTAGGTGTGAACGTTGTCTAGTTTCGTAATCCGTAATGCAAAAACAAGTGATGCATCAAGCATCTCAACCCTCTATTCCAAAGTCTGGAACGAATATGCTGATAGATTTCCTGAAGAATTGTTGGAATCTAGAACACCATCGCCTGATGAAACCCTGACATGGTTGCAAACAGATACATACTTTGTTGCCGAAAGCACGAATAAAATAGTTGGAGTTGTAGGATGCATTTTCAAACACGGCACATGTTACCTGACCCACATGGTAGTTGACATTGAACACAGACAACGTGGTATAGGTCAAGCTTTAGTTGAGAAAGTCGTCGAAGTAGCAAGAGATAGTAAAGCAGCGAAAGTTTGGTTGAATACTGTACAATTCCTCAAAGAAGCAATCTCACTCTACAAAAAGAATGGATTCAAAAAATGCGCGTATCTGAGGAACCATCTTTGGGGTCTCGATGTAGAATTATATGAACTGGTTTTTGAGTAGAACTATTCATGAATCCTGTTTTTCCATTGCTGCCTTCTTTTTTTTCAACATTCTGAGAGTTATTCTCGTCTGACCAGCTTCCAAGCGATTACAATCACAATGGCTGTAATACCCACACTTACAGTCGTAATCACACTCAACAGATATAGCCATTCAGAAGGTGTTTGTAACGAACCACCACTTAGCGCAGCCTGCAGCGCATTACCAGCATTCCTCCAAGTATCTGCTAATCCCTCTCAAACTGAACGCATTTCACCTCGTTCTTGAACCCCGCGCTAAAACAACGGTTGCAAGATATACATCGAGCAGGCTCTTGTTTCCCTAATTTTGCTTCATCTGTCCAACGATCCAAAAGGGCAGGTTCACTAATCAATGGACGACTAAGCTGAATTACATCAAAAGCAGCCATAGAATTTCCATTTCCCGTTAGCAGCCTGACGACGGTTTCCGGAGATCTGATGCCACCTACTAATCCAAATAAGAGGTCACTGCCTTGTGCAATCGAACGAATAGTCATTGCATCATTCAAGAAATATGCCTCCTCTGAATCATTCGGACTTTGAAGTGGGTTAGGACCACTGAATATCACACAATATACTCCTGCTTCAGCAAGTTTCTTCGTCAGCTCACCTACTTCTTCTGGTCTGACGGTTTCCGAGCTTGTATCCACCTTTACTTGGATTGGAACATCAACCACATTCTTAACAGCCTTTACAGCATCGACCATTGCTTTACAGCGTCCTTCGATTGTTGACCCTGTATATGGGTCATTCAATGGACGCTTGTTATACGATGGGTCAAAGAATTGCCAAAGCCCATAATTATGAGCCCCGTGAAGTTCAATCACATCAAATCCCGCTTCAACTGCACGCTTCGCCGCATCCGCATAGGCCTGAGTGACTCTTTCAACATGGTCCACTGTCATAGCCTTCACTCGAATACTGTCCCCTTTCTGTTGAGGGACTTCCATGTCACTGGGTCCAAATATATCGCTGCCTGAATATTTAGGGAAGCTTATACTCCCACAATGAACCAATTGAGCTGCTGCTAGACCACCAGAAGAATGAATTATTTCAGCTAGACGTTTTAGACCTTCAACATCTGCGGGTTTTGAATTCGAGATCATACGTCTAACTGCTTGTCCCTCATACATCACATATTGAAAACCAGTAACCACGATACCTGCTCTGATTTTGCTATACGTTTCGAAGATTGTGTTTCCACATATGCCATTTTCCTCTGCCTGTCCCATCCACGTAGCGGCTCGCATAATTCGGTTGGAGGCTATCACTCCATTTGGCAATTCTAGTTTCTGGAGTACTGTGCTCTCCCAAGTTTCTTGGTCTACCATCGAATCAACTCATTTTTCCAATACCCAGTCATCAAGAAGTGTGCTTTTCAGCTCTGTTTCTCAGTATGAAAGAGTTGTCGAAGAAATAACATCATGACCTGTATATAGGCTTGATGTGATAGGTCTGGAAGAAGTGGAAGGCCGGGCGATATCTGAATTAGATGGTGAATCCACTTCAAATCTGGCGTTGACACAAATAATAATCAATGAATCTGTAGAATCACCAACTCCAGGTCCACTAGAGGGTTGAGACAGTGAATAAAGAAACTTCAGAACGCAGGTTAATCTTCTTGGTGATAGCTGTAATTATGATTATAATATCTCTAGTCCTACCATTTGCATATAGAATAGACATCGGTCCTGGACCTGATTCAATCCGAGCAATGATATGGGATTACATTGAGTCTAGCTGGTACTCGGGATTCAGATTTTGGAACCCTCTAGACGTGCTTCCGTATACTTTTCTAAGGTTTGTATTTGCAATATATTTGACTAGATTCTGTTTGGGAAATACTACCGCACAGAAAACAATCCTCACAGGAATTCTTTCTGAGCTGCAACCAATCATCGTGTCAGCACCACTCGTCTACCTAATTGACTGGGCAGGGGATCCATTAGTTCCTCTATACATACCAATACCAATCATGTTCATATTTGGTGTTATTCTCGTTTTCACTCTCAAACGCAGCTATGGTAAATGCTAGTATTTGTCGATTAGAAAGCAATGATAGATCAGGCGAAACCCGAATTCAGTGATTATTATCACTCTCTATTCATTATGTGAATCATTTCTTTGAATAGTATAGGATTTAGGGCTAGCGTTGCGCCAACTACTCTAAATATATACGCTCGAAACAAATGTTTCCTTGAAGTAATCCTCGAGTTGAGAGAGACTGGTCATGAAGAGGAAAATCACCTCCATCTGCATCATACTCTTTGTTGTTGGTCTATTGATTCCACCAAGTAACGCCATAGAAACAGGAATTGTTTCATCTCATGTTGAGGAGGAGATTGAAAGAATTACTACTGAAGGTAATATCCCCTCATTTCATGCATGTGTAGTTTCTGATGGTGCGATTAGCTGGGTGAAGGGTTTTGGAGCACAGACTGATACTGACACTGTCCTTCTCATAGGCTCCATTCAGAAAATACTCGTGGCAATCTCAATACTGCAACTCTATGAGAACGATACTATTGAGCTAGACAGCGATGTCAGTGACTACCTTCCCTTTGAAATTTTGAATCCGAGTCATCCCGATGTTGCCATCACGGTCAGAATGTTGCTAGCACATCGAACGGGGTTGAACACTCTTCTGCCACACGAGTTCTGCTATGACTGGGAAGGTGCGTACTACCCCGACTATGCATATGGGAGAGAATACTATACTCCTGTCATCAATATCTCATTAGGCGAATTCCTCTACGAATGCTTGACTCCAGGTGGGTCTTACTACAGCAGTTCGAGCTGGTTGTTTGAACCTGGAACCCAGTATAGCTACTCTAACTCCGGCTATAAGATATTGATGTATCTCATAGAAACGGTGTCAGAACAGACTATCTCAGAATACATGCAAGAGAACATCTTCAGTCCATTGTTAATGAACAACACAGGATTCAATTCTTCAGACTTCATAGGTCATCATGCTTTACCTCATACACGTATTTATGGCTCAAATCTTGAGTTGCCCATATGGGATGGACAATACATGATGCGAAGTACTGTGAGTGATCTTGGACATCTCATGATCGCCCTCATGAACGGAGGACAGTTTGGCGACTCTCAGATCCTCCAGCGAGAAACAATCGACATGATGCTTGAGAGGGTATCTGACTTCGCTAGTGAGAATACCGTTCCTTCTGAACTTCGTTGGGAGGGGTATGGTCTTGGTCTGGATATCTTCTCCCACGGACTCTATGGTCATGGAGGTTCTACAATCGGATTTCGGGGTGTGATGTATTTCAATCCTACAAAGATGATTGGGTATGTCTGGCTCACGAATGTAAATTGCATCCTGAACTATCATTCCAATGACTGGTATGAGATCGAGCGGAATACAACCGAGATTCGAAATCTAGTACTTGTCGATGTGGGTCTGTTTCCTGCATTCAATCTTAATCCAGTCCTCATCATCGTCACAGGCATCGTAATAGCAATTATGCTGATTAACATCTTTCGTTTTCGCAGACGCTAGTCAAAAGCTGGTTATATAGTCTTGAGAATGAATCCCCAAGCGAGATTTGAACAGGGGATGCGCTCATGACTTTCTATCCGTTATTTGTCCTTGAGATCGTCAATAAGCTCCTCCCGCAGTTTCTCAATTATTTTGCTTGACACATTGGTTTCACTGATATAGCGGGTAATCTGTTCCAATAAGTTACTGTTTTCGTCCATCCTATCTGCAGGTATTGAATGAAACAAATTTGTGAGTTCATCCACTAATAGACGAGCTTCTCCTAGGGTATGTGCAAATCGAGCTAGTATGAATTCCTTGTAATCGTATCTGGCATGGTAGCGTCTTTCTGCCCTCTCTAGCTCATTGTCTTCCAAAATATAGTTACAATAACCTCCTTTGAGGAGCTTCTTCAATGACCGGGAAACTGTACTGAGCGATTTTGTGATTAATTCAGCAATCTCCTGTTGGCTCATCGCGGTTTCAGGTGATCTTGCTCTCAAGTTCAATAGGGCAAAGATCTGACCCATAGCCTCTGATCTTCCATGCACACCGAACCTCTTACCCACAATGGTGATGTATTTTCTTTCATATTCAGTTAGTTTCACAGCTCGTGGAGAGGACATTATCATCTTACCTTGATTTCAGAATGTATTGTGCTGCTTTGAAGAAAACCCTTTTTAATATTCAGCTATATAGAATTAATTTGCATATTAATGCAAATTACTTGCAATATTTTGCAAATCACAAAGGTGTTGAGATTGAAGGAAATGGAGTCTAAACTGGAGGAGCTTACATGCAAGGATTGGTATGACTTCATGGGTCTGTTTGCAGAGGGTCTGCCTTACATCCATATGGGTGGGTTCAAAGCTACCAATGACTTACTAGAGATGTGCGCTATTGATGAACACACTAGAGTCTTGGATATAGGTAGTGGCCCTGGAACTACTGCATGCATGATTGCTGAGAAATATGGATCTCAGGTAGTAGGAATTGATTTCTCTGAGTTAATGGTTATGAAAGCAGAGAAGAGGGCTCAAAAACTTGGTCTGGAAAAACACATCAGATTCCAAGTTGCAGATGCAACAGAGTTGCCTTTTCGTGATGGACAGTTCGATGTGGTCATATTTGAGTCTGTTTTGACTGCCATCAAAGACAAGCTTTCAGCAATTAAAGAAGCACTTCGTGTTGTAAAAACAGAGGGCATTGTTGCAGCGAATGAAACGATATTTGATTCACAACTGACGCCAGAGTTCTTGGAATTACTTGACGAGTATCCTTCCATAAATGGTCATTTCACAAAAGAGAGTCTGAAAGCACTGTTTGAAGAAGTAGAACTTGAAGTACTGCAAATGAATGTATTTCTGGGACCTGATTTGCCCAGCTCGAAGGGAGATCTAGGTCTACGCAAGAGCCTTTCTTTTGTCTTTCGTAGTCTTGGTAAAATTATACGCAAAATGATGACTGACTCCCGCTACAGGAGGATACAGAAGATAGATCGAAAAGTCAACAGCGAATTGGAGAAAAACGGAGGCTATGCATTAATTTCCGGTAGAAAGCTTTCTGAACCAGCTTAATCTTTGAACGAAGTGGTGGAACTGGCGGGAATCGCTTGTTTCGCTACTCTGAAACACCTGTTTATTATCTAAAGACTGAATCAAGCCAATTATGAAGAGTGAGAACCCATTAGCAGCGACCATCACAACCGGAATTCTGATTGGACATGAGATTGGTGAGTGGGCTGGTTTTGTATCCGGAAGACTCACCGTGAAAACGAAAGATGGAGAGAGAATAGATCTTCGCTTTGGAAAAGAGTCTAGAGGAGAAATACCAAAAATTGGAAGTCTGGTGGAAATTCATCATACTATGGGTTGCTTTCCAAAGATACATGCAATCAGACATGTTGATGGAGAAAACGTTGGATTATACAAAAAAACAGCCAAATCTTTCGAATCTTCATTATTCCTTGGAAAACCAAATGTAATTGCTGTCTTTGTGATAATAGAAGTGATTCTTGGTTTTTGGGCAATATTAACGGGACTGACTTGGGGAAACGCGGGAGCAGCAAAATCACTGATATTTGCACTATTTGGAATGATTCATATCACTATTGGATACCTAATCTGGAATTATTTTGGAGAGTAAATCTTCTTGCAGCAATCCCTTTTTGAAATTAGAAATCTTAGAGCTGTTATTCCTAGTAGCAAGGGAAGTATAGTTGCTGTGGACAATGTTTCACTTTCGATTAGGGAGGGCGAATGTCTTGGTCTGCTGGGAGAGTCGGGATGCGGCAAAACATCTTTGATAAATGCCGCACTTGGCTTGTTTCAAATCACTCACAGATACAGTGATGCAAAGATAAGGTCAGAATGGAGTTTCCCCATCCAAACGGAGTACATCGAGAAAGAGGTCTGGAATGAAACAGTTTCCGGAGAGGTCTTCTATCAGGGCATTGATTTGCTGACTCTGAAAGAATCTGAGCGTGCGAGATATCTTGGTAAACATATTTCTTACATTCCTCAAGGACTTCAAGGAGCACTCACTCCAATATTCAGTATTGGTATGCAGACTTCTGAACCACTTGAAATTCATGATGGAGATATTCGTCGATCTGAGATGCGGAATCGGGTTTTGGAATACTTGGACCTTGTGAATCTCGCCGACGCAAGAGAACGCTATGCTCATGATCCTGCGAAGTTCTCAGGCGGCGAGGCGCAGAGAGTGCTCATAGCTATGGCTCTGATTGCTGCCCCCTTTCTTGTCATAGCAGATGAGCCTACCAGTGCTTTGGATGTCACAGTAAAAGCCCAGGTATTGAACGTCTTGAAGATGATCAAGGATGAGTTCAACGTGGCATTGATGGTTGTCTCTCATGATGCATCTATTATTGCTGAGTTGGCAGATAGAGTAGCTATCATGTATTCTGGCAGACTTGTAGAAGTTGGAGATGTGGTGCAGATGTTTCATAATCCAAGTCATCCATACACTCAGGGTCTGATGTCCTCATTTCCGACCATTATGATGATGCAGCAAAACAATGGACGAGCAAGACCAAAGCTACAAGGAATTCCAGGAGCCCCACCTGATCCACGGAATATTCCAGCAGGTTGTTCATTTCATCCGAGATGTCCCCATACAAAAGAGAAATGTATTGACCAGAGACCTAGACTCTGTTCTGTTACTCCTGACCATAAAATTGCATGTCACTACTATGAATCAAGTGAAACTTCAATCAATAAGAAGTGATAAATCTCTCAAGCTAAATAGTCTGTTAATACAGGCTGATTGTCTTGGATGAATACGACAAACGTATTGTTTTCGAGTTGATGGGTAACTCAAGACAGACACTACGCCAGCTAGCTAAGAAAATTGGGTTGACAGCTCCGTCTATCAAAAAGAGAATAGACAGGTTGTTTGAGGTTGGTTTCATCAAAGACTATATTGTGACTCTAGGAAGCAAATACATCACTGCGAAGAGTGCGATAATCATTGTTAGAACTGACGGATCCGTCAATCTTGACAAGTTCACAGCGTGTTTACAAAAAGACCGTGCTGTGTTCCTGATTCTTCCAATAGCCTCCGGAGAACTCTTTCTCAGAGCATTGTATACCTCTCCCAGCGAGCTCTCCAATCTTAAGCGGAAGATTAA
>JAEOUL010000139.1 GCA_016839345.1 Candidatus Thorarchaeota archaeon
CAAATAGCGTTCTTGCTCTTCATTTAATGACAAGAACCTACCGCCAACTTGGCTATCAAATGGTAGTCGGAACACAATCTTTGTAGAAGTATTTGCCAAGATGTTTGAGGATATATTAGGTCTTGTTGAAACCACAATGACACCTTGTCCTGTTGCACGCTGGAGCATCACCATCGACTCTCCTGTTGTCACATCTGCAGCAGAGTGCCTTGTGTAACTCTCTGGAACAAGATTGCTTGCTTCTTCTAGAACAACAACATGATGTAGTCCCTCTGAAACACCTCGCTTCATAGCAGCGTCAAAGATGCGCTTAGCAACGAGATTGTAGAACAATCTTGCAGCATCCAATCCTCCAGTTCTTGCAATGTAACTCAAATCAAGAATAACTCGTCTATCCAGAAGACAAGAAATACCGATAGCTTCAGGTCCTCCCTTTAAGATAGACCCAAGAGGTTCTCGTGTTAGAATCTCAAGACGATTAAGAAGTGCATCCCTTGTCATATTCCCTGTTCGATCTTTACTTGCAAGCTCTGAAACCGCTCTTGTAAGAGCCTGCACCGAATTACCTTTCTCCAATAATCTTGCAACATGCATCACAGACTCTCTGAGCAGTTTTTCCATTGCTGGAGAAAGTAATGAGGAATCACCCTTCTCATTAAGGAGTTCTTTCAAGATAACAAATGTAGAATGGGCACAGCTCTCATCCCCCTCCATCTCAGGATCAATGAGATCCAATACAAATGAGGAGTCCAAACCCGGTTTCAAAAGCAATACATCTGAATTCTCCCACTCCATGAGACCAAGATACTCTGAACCTTTGACATCAAATATCCACCAGGGAACATCTGTTTTTTCACATAATTGTGCCATTAGATGTTTTACAAGAGTTGTCTTGCCAGTTCCTGTAGCACCCAAAACTGCGACATGTTCCCTTAACCAGCTAACTCTCAAACCAACTTTCGTTAACCTGCGACCGCCAAAAACGGTTTCTCCTATGACAAGATCATTATCTATTATTTCCTTTGTGGGAACCGAAAATACTGGGGCTTGTTTTGGAGTGATGATTGGGAGTTGCTGAATTGGAGTATTGACAAAAGAACTCAATTTAGCTATATGCATCCGTTGTCGTTTTAGGTGCTTTCTGGTAAGCAATCTATATGCTGTGCGTTTCACAATTTTCTTGACAGACAGTTTGATAGAATCAGTTCCACCCCAAATTGAATGAACAAGACCCATAACGCCATCTTGGACCTCGTCAATTTTCATGTCAGACTTTACAACAAAATACACTGTGGTATCAAACCAACCAACCGCATCTTGAATCTCTTCATATCGAGTAAGAAGTCTTCTTTTGATGGCATGGTCTCGTAGTGACTCCTCTTTTCTTCTTTCCTTTGCCTGTATTGTCTTCCATTGCCCCTCAAGAGTCCTCTGCTCTTTGCCAGGTTTAGCAGTCGAAAAAACACAAGTCATACTAGCGCTGTATCCTTGTCTAAGTGCTGTAGAAATAAAAGTTCCAACCTGAGATGCATCTAAAGATGGAAAGGTTCGAGGCTTTCCTTTTAAGACAAACAGCCTAGTTGAAGCCATGTCACTATTGAAACTAGAGTTTTCAATTTCGAATCCACCAATATGATTGAATGCAACCCTCTTCAAGTGTTCATCTTCAAGTAGATTGAGCTCAACATTGTTTAGGGACGCCAATAGAATAGCTTCGGTTCTAGTTGCTTCTCGTTTCAGAATTTCACGAATCTGTTTGTCAGTTTGTCCAGTTGCAGTAATGAAGATATGTAGATAAGGTCCTCCATCAGATACACCTGCTTCAAAAGCCAAACTCACAGATTTATTCATCCCTGCACGTATAGCTAACAACATGCTTTCATTATATTTTGGCTTACCATCCTCATCAAGATAGACAGATCCTGATACAGAAACGATATCCAAACAACAAACTCCAATCACATGGCTGCCCAATTGGACCAATAACACATTGTCATTTACAGAAACATTAGGAGTCTGAAATTGTATTTTGTGAATAGTTAGTAATGAACCTGCTAGGAGTGGAATTGTACAAATTACCACTTCTACAAACATTTTCAGAGGTATTTGAGGTTGAATAATCAATCCAGTCAAAGGAAGTAGATAGACAAATACCAAATAGATTCCAGAGATAACAGTCCCACCTATCCAACTCATCCTTATCCAGAACCAAGACTTGCCCTGTTTTGTAGTATCTATGCGTCGCAAGCTAAATGGCATGAACAAACTTCTCCTTGTGTGATTGATTGCCTCTGGAATCAAACCATCGTACAAGTATTGAGCATATGAACACCCCCCAAATTCTCTAACAGAAATCCAATTCCTGTAGGAGAATAAAACCAAGAAGCCCTACTGAATAGCTGAGTATATTCCCTAGGAGGTATTCGATATCAGAAAATCAACTTGGTTCACAACCATAATTACGATTCTCATGGCCTTCTCCTTACTCACACTAAGTCCTGATATCGTGGCTGCACAAGACGAAATTCAGGTAATCCGAGGAAATACGATTACTATAACAGTCACAATACTTCAGAATGGTAGCTATGGTTACCCCGTTCAATACCAACGAATATACTTCTTTGACCAGACAAACAATACACTACTTGGTTCTGACATTTCAAATCAAGATGGTGTTGCCTCACTTGATTGGAAAATACCGTTGAGTCACACTCTTGGAGCAACCATCATCAATGCAACATTCTACGGTAATGACTCTCTCTTACTAGCTCCATCATACCAACGAGTGTCCCTCCTAGTGTTTTCACAAACTCGTATCGAAATTGATCAAATTCCTGAAACTCTTGAGCTAGGAGATATGCTTTCTCTCGATATTCATCTAGTAGACGATTCAAACTCTTCAATCGCAAATGCAGAACTTGCAATCTTCAAGGACACGATGCTACTTGCAACTGGAACTACTAACCTTTCAGGAATAGCCAATCTCTACACAACAATTGATGAGCGATTTGCTCTAGGTATGCACATTCTAAGGATATGCTATAACGGATCAGAACACTATACTCAATCCACACTTGAGAAAACTATTGTTATATCTAGTCCAATAACAATAACTACAAGATTTCCGGAAATTGTTGAAATTGGTTCCAACTTACCCATAGAGATTACAATAACTGATGTTTTTAATCGGTTTATTCCCAATTCAATTCTCTCAATATTTGACACAACATCTGATCAGAGATACTCTAGTCCTATTGATGATACAGTAATTGATTTTCAGTACATACCTCAAGGTCCCCCGGGGACTCACACTCTTATCATTGAAGTCACAGATAATCCATATATCTCCAACAACAGTTTGACAATGAACTTCACCTTTTGGTCACGTCCTGAAATTATACTCTTGAATACCGGTGTGGAGCATTATGCATCTCCAAACCAAGAACTTACCTTTGAAATCTGGTTGATTGATTGGGAAGGGAATTGTTCGTTAAGACATCTCCAACTCATGATTAACAATGAAACTTACTCCTCAAGCATTACTGACATAAAAGGAGAAGCATTCCTTACCTTCACAGCTCCTGCAACAGAGGCACAATACAATATCTCTATAGTCTATAACGGAAATACTAGTCGATACGAACTCGGGACCAAGTATGATTACAATCTTTTTGTCACTCAAGTTATGCCCATAAGAATCGATTTGGATTCCTACGAGGTTATCGCAGCTTTTCATGAGTTGTCAATGAAGCTGACGGTACGAGGGCTCAATGGCTCTCTATTAAATGGAGTCATATTGAGATTCAGTTGGCTCTCCGCAAATATAACCAGTGAGAGTCTTGATAATGGTCTTATAATACTTCATCTCGCTGTTCCAACTGTAAGTGGTGAATATACTCTGTACTACGAGTCAGAATCCACACGTTTCACTGCTTCTACTCGTGGTTCGATTATGATTGAAATCACAATAAACGACATTCTTACAACAGAGGGTATTGGAGTTACAGGAATGATCTTTGCCCTACTTGCATCAATTGGAATAGCAGCTGTTCCAATCCTAAGACGTCGATATCTTGTAGGATGAGAAGAAATGGTGCTCCGGCCGGGATTTGAACCCGGGTCGGGGGATCGAGAGTCCCCCATGCTGGGCCGGACTACACTCGGTATCACGTAGGATATCTACAATGTTCTACCGGAGCCAAGGATGGTACGCCAGTCCGGAGCGCGACAGCCCCGTCCAAACTCTACAAATAAGCCTTTCCCATTGAAAAAACCAATCTCTAACTAAGGTGTGCTAAACAACTGGGTTAGACTATTCCAACTGTCCTGTAAAAGCTGCAGCAAACCCTCAACAACATCCTGAGCCCACCCTGTTGCTTGGAGGATAACCGCAATTACAATTGATACAGTTACGACAGCAAGACCAAGAAGAAGGCTCTCTTCAACTAGTGGTCCTCCATTCTCGTTTTGAATCAAACCAGCATCCTCTGTCATAAAGTCCTATTTGTTTCCAACCTTTTAAAGCCCCCAAAATCTACATGTTTCTTAAGACTCATTTAGGACAAAATTCAGTGGATGACCTTTCGACCATAATTGTTCACTTACTATATCCAACTCAAACCCATGCAACTCATTAGTCATTATATTTCGAAGACTTGTGAGAGCTGGAATGTGACTCTCAATCCCAAGGTCCATCGCATGTGTCATAAAAGCTCCATCACTAGCCCAATCACACAACCCCCTTCTTATGTTGTATACAATGTTTAGTCCCGAGAATTGTAAAAGACCATCAACTTTCTTTTTCCTGATTTCAGCTATTTCTTTCACTCTGCGACTAGATTCTCCTGGATTTGGCCTTTCAAGAGTAACTATCAAGTCCATTAGTGCGAGATTGGAATCTTCAATTCCATGACTATGTTTCCATCTTGAAATCAGACTGGCTGATGAATCACTATGGCAGGTTTGCAAAGTACGGAGACCAGCCGCAATTGCTTGAAAGAGAGCATTACTATGTTCAGCTGTTTGTATCTCTCCAAGAATTAGATAATCCGGTGATCTGTGTAGAGACTTGATGATTTCATTACTTTTATCTGACCTACCAAGCTGTTCATCTACAGGATCTACTTTAAACCTACATTGATGATGTTTCCCTTGGGTTCTACTCTCAATAGCATCTTCAATGTAGATTTTTCTCCACCACCGAGGAGTAACTATATCCAATGCATTAAGAAGCGTAGTTTTACCTGTCCCTGGTCCTCCAGTTATGGTAACATTGAACCTACATGCCACCGCAAGAAGAAGAATCGCTGCCACCTCAGGAGTCATTGAACCATTACCAATTAGATCAACAATAGTATAAGGACGATTTCGTGCACGACGCACTTCAAGGTGTAATCCATCTGGACTGAGAGGAGGAATGCTTGCCGAGAGACGTAATGATGCATCAAGGATCTGTAAATCCATTTTCAGTGATGGATTGCTTCTATCTAGGTGAAGATTACTTTCTGCACGAATCAATGTGACAATCTTTGGCACATCACTCTCAAGAAAAGTGAAAGTAGTTTCACATCTCCCTAGCTTCTGATGGTCAAAATATACAGTCGCGCCGGGATAATCAAGATATAGCTCTTCTACCAAATCATCTAACAGAATTGGAATTAGAGGACCAAGAACACTTCTACGTTGAGCAATAATCTCAGAAAGTGATTTCCTTGTAGTTTTGCTTATTTCAGGGATGAGTTTCAATATATGTTTCGAGATAATGCCTGTTTTCTGCTCAAGCCGCTGAGTTACTTTCTCCTTGAGTGATTTCACAGTATTGTCAAATTGTATAGTGGAACTAGTCAACTCTTCAACTAAGGAATACTCAAGGGCAGTCCTTACAATTGGAATTGAATGATACTGAACCTGATAAGCTGTTCCCACAAACATAGCTAGATAAGGTCCAACCCTGTAAACTTCAAGAACATCATCCAGATTTTGGAATAAAGGACTATTCACACCAATGAACATTGTTTCCCATCCATCGATATACCATGGAGGATATGTCAGTTCCAATCTCTCATTTTCACAGAAATGAAGAAAGCCTCGTTCAGTTTCTGCCAGAATTGTTCGAACCATTCTCCCAGAAGGCTCTCTGAATTGTCCCAATTTTTGACAGCCCCACTCAGTCTTGTCAATACAATTCTCACATCGTCCAACAGGACAACGAACTAAACGAGTTTCCGAATTCACGTAGTTAGTCACCTCTAGAGGATTCCAACTATATATCTAGAGAATTCAAAGATAATCTCATAGCAAAAAGTAGAATATTATGCACAATCCTGAGATAGCTCGATCATCTTCTTCATCATTCCAAAATGATCACGGATACTGTACTCTGCTACTTCTGTTGCATTTGATGCAAGTTTCTGAGTGAGAACAGCTCGTTTTCCATGTTGGTCAGCTACTATTCGATCACTAGCATAGGCAGCTGAAACTGTGAATATGAAAGGATTCCGTCCTCCACGCTTTGAAGCAGGTATAATATTGAGAACTTCCAATACTTTGTTTCTGAGAGCATTTTCATATTCTTTCAATTTCCAACCTCTTGATTTGACCTTGCTAACTACCCTTGAACTGTTCATTAACATGGAAATCACCCTTGGAACATAATCCTCCGGCTTTCGAATTTGAGGTGAATACCCAGTTATTGATTTGAGTCTCAACGCTTCTCTAACAATCGCTCTCACATTGACACGGTGTCCGCATTTCTCGAACACGTCAGCTATCTCATCAAGGGTTATTGGAGCTTCATCTTTAAACTCCCTAACAGCCATCAAAAGACAGACCGCAATCAACAATATATTGTTACTCACTTTCTGAGATGATTCAGACACTACTTTTTTGTAAAGATACGCAGTGCGATCACGAACCTGTTCATTGAGCATGAGAAGTTTGGACACATGATTAAGAGTTCTAAGAGCTCTATACTTTGCCTCATTCTTCCCGATTCTGATTCTTGTACTGTATATTGTTTTCAATCGTTTGAATTTTTTCTGCATTCTCCCCGATAATGCCTGTCCTTGAGCATCCTGAAAGTACCTGTCCTTGTGAAATCCAATATAGCTACCAAGACCATCAACGATATGCATTCGATTTCCTAATGATACATAGACACTCGCATCAGGAGAGTCATCATGTGGCTGTTGTCCCATCTGATATGTTGGTAAAACGTACTCTCTTGAAAGCACTAAACCACATTCCGCACAAACTACATGTCCTTGACTAGTGACCAAGAAGCCATTACAGTCTGGACAGGATTTCAAATCCATCGAACGAGATTCACATATTCCATTAGCCAAAACCACACCCATTAACCAGATGTGCAATTGCCCCTAACTGAGTTTCAGATACTTAACATACATTCACAGGGAAAACTAGTTAGTCAGAATGAATTTCAACCGACATAGAGCAGGTTCTATTAGCCCGGTCAGAAAGAGAGATGACCGAAACTAATCTCGATTTAGATGATTGCCAAGAAGAAGGTGCCGGAGTTGAAAGTAGTACTTTGACTTGGAGTAGCTTTTGTGATTGATAGAACTAACCTTAGTCCTCCTATTGAACCAACAATCTCCAAATCATCCTTCTCCATTTTCTTGAAGACATTTCCCTGAATGTATATTTTAGCTTGTGTTCCTTTAGCAATAGGTTTGGAATCAATTATGACATTGATTAAGTCATTAGAGTTTAGTGAATCACAAAGCGCATCAGGTAATTCTAACGTGAGTGTAGCATTATCACTCTTCGAAGACACCTTCAACAACTTCAATCTTCTAGTTTCGGTTTCCTCGATAGAGTCAATGACAGCATCCTTGAATCGAATTACCATTTGAAACAACACTCCAATTTGTTAGAGCCTTTTTTGACGGCGAGCTAGGGTGAATTAAACCTACCGTTGAAACCATGTGCTGTTTTTTAGGAAGGACACTGACTGTTTTCTGGTGTAGATAAGTGAAACAAAGGACACGAGCACTAATCCCATTATCACTATTGCTCACTTTGTGTTTAGTGACACCCGTTTCTGCATTTTATTTTGATTTTCAGTATTTTGAAACTGATAAACTAGTATACGAAGTTGGAGAAACAATAAACATGGTTGCAAAATTAATCGCAGATTTCAGCAATCAGGGTTGGTGCTATGTTTCATTTGCAGTAGTATCAGATCTTGGTCCAGTATTTGCAAATGAATACTTCATTTCCCCATCACCCGATGTTCGTTACATGAATTCATCATACACAATTCTTCCAGAACATACAGCTCCAAATACCACCGGAGCTCAAGCATTTGTACTCTTCAATGTTGAAATATTTGATACTGTTTCACAAGGCGCAGGAGATAATATCGAAATTATGATAGTTAGAGGCCATCTTAATGTGATTTCAGAAACACCTCTAGTAATCCAATCTGGAATTAGCACGACACTTTTGTTCAAGGTAGAAAGCGTACACAATAGCAGTATAGTCTATGCTGAAGAAACAGTAGCTTTGTATATAGAGGATGCAAACTCTCAGACGGTTATTGATACAAATCTGACAACAACTACTGAGGGATTAGTATCATTAAACTGGAATGATTCTCTAGGTCCTCCAGGATCGTACAACCTAACACTGTCAGGCAGCGGAAATGAAGACTTTCTGCCTTTCTCAGATTCATTTCAGATCAATTTACTCCCTGCAATATCCAATTTATCTATAGTGTCTTTTCCGACAACTATCCATTGTCAATCGCCGGATGGAAATCATGTTGAACAAGCTGATATCTTAGTCGAGCATAAAGATTCCAACTTCAATCCTGTGAATGATAGTACAATCTCTTGGGAAACCACTTTTGGAAACGGACTGATGACAAACCAAGGAAATGGATTTTATTCATCGACAATTCCATTTCAGACCAGTCCTGGAACGCATTTGGTCAATATCACAGCAACAAATCCTCAATTTCAGACAGTCCAAGAAATACTCTCTATCAATGTTCTTCCCAACTTCCTACAATTCTTTCCACTTCAACCATCATGGAATGTCACAAGAGGTCAAAACGTAACAATTGAGTTTATTGTTGATTCCGAACTAGATTGGAATCAATCGGTAGATGTCCAATTCACCGATGAAGAAAACGAGTTTTCG
>JAEOUL010000140.1 GCA_016839345.1 Candidatus Thorarchaeota archaeon
ATACTTCATTCTCCGCATCTTGCGTTTCAATTCCAGTGATCCTGCACCCATTGAATGAAATCCAGAACCCCGATTGAGACCATGAGGTGCATGGACACATTTCACAGGAATCCGTTTCTCCTCCCCTGGTTGAAGTAGAACACTGGCAACAACTATACGGTCCTGACTATCTGGTGCGACAAGAACCTCTGACTCTTCTATGAGTATAGGTTCCTTACCTATATTGCGTGCTAGGATTGTATTGACCGCGTCACCCGCTTCTGTGATGGAAAGTACACTATGCTCAAAAGCTTCTGCTGCGTTAAGGTATGACTCATCACTTTCTATGTGACCCACAGGTACAATGGGCACAAGGGAAAGACCATGATGTGCGATTGGTCCTTCAAGGCTGAAGCTGGTTCCCTGTAGGATTTCTTCTGCTAGGGAGCGGACTTGTCTAGTAGCATTTGTTCCTGACAACTAATTTTCACCATTACAAGATAATGTAACACTGTTACGAATGATACCTTACATGAAACCTTATAAACCGTTCACCTATGAACCAGTCAATCCAAAGTGATTGAGGTGCTAAGCATGTCAAAACAAGAAACAGAAATCAAAGACGTTCCCGATAACCAGAGTCTAAGAGATGAACTTCTAGGGAGGTTCGAGAGAGAGCAATATGGTCTAAAGAACCGTGAGATCTCAGTAATGACCCGGATGAGTATAGATATCGTTGAAATCCTTGATGCCCTTGTTGAACTTGAGATATTCAAGAGCCGATCTGAGGCCGTAGCTGCTTTTGTTGAGAGAATGATTGTTTCTCGTCAAGAGCTTTTCGAACAGATTCGGACTCAGGCAAGTGACATAACAAAGAAAAGAGAAGCCGCAAAGCATCTTGCCTTTCAGGCGATAAAATCTGACCGTAAGTGAAAGTTCCTATTTTGATACATGAGGTTCCCAGAGTTCAATCTTATTACCCTCTGGATCTATAAACCATGCAAACTTTCCTTCCTCGGTTTCTTCGATTCCTCTCTCATCAACAGTGACTCCCTTCGTTTTTAGTTTTGTAAAGAACTGTTCGATGTCACTGACGACGAAATTGATCATCCATCGCGCTTCACTTGGATTGAAGTAATTAGTGTCTTCTGGAAAGGGGCCCCAAAGAGTATAACCAGGTGCTTTCAGATCTGCCCATTTGAAATAGATATACCCCTCTTCATCGGGTTGTAGCCCCAGATTTTCTTCGTACCATTTCTGGAGTATCTTTGTGTCCTTCGACTTGAAGAAGACACCTCCAATTCCTCTCACTTTCATTGTTTATTTCACCATCACTCATCATATGACTAATCAATATGTGAGTTCAGGTATGGAATGATTCTATCACCTTCTTCTCCATACACCATATCCAATGACTATAACAACCCCCACAACAGCAACAGTGATTATAAAATCAAACAGAAAGAAACCATCTATTATGGGTACTGGAGGAGCAGAAAGAATCCAAACCATTGTATCACTCAAACCTCCACCGTACTCATCTTGAACTGCTCTAAGTGTTGGAAGGTCTTCCGAGCTTGTATATCCAATAACAGCAATGTTGCCACCGCAAATAGACATTCCCAACACATAGTCATTCATCTGGCCTCCAAAATAACTGCCAAATGCAACAGTTGGAGTTTCTCCTCTAATGAGAGCGATATATCCATCAGTGCCACCGCTGCAATTCTCTTGAAACGGATTTATGGTGGGCAAATCAGTGGATGCGGATGGCATTGTAATCATTATGGCACTGTCCGATATGACCTCCATAGCGTATGATCGGTCCTCAAGATTTCCTCCGAAGTAACTTGAGAATAGAAGATTATCTCCATTTTCACTCAGTTTTGTGATGAATGCATCATTGACTGCAGAGTTATTCTGCATTTGATTTAGAAGTGGAAAATCTGTTGAACCTGTGTATCCTGACACGATGATATTGTTGTTGAAATCGAAACTTACCTGGTCTCCAAACTCCCAACCGTTTCCTCCTAATAATGTCGACCAAATAAGGGATGAACAGTTCGACGAGAACTTGGCCACAAATGCATCGGTTGTGCCTCCTCCATACGTCTGTTGATATGCAGATGCAGTTGTTATCGTGGCGCCAAAGCTCAGACCTGCAATGACAATATTGTCCATTAAATCAACATCAATATCAAATGCATCCTCGGCAGCTGAGTTTCCAAAGAATGTTGAATAGAGAATCGTCTGCCCCTCATAGGTAATTTCTGTTATGAAAACATCTGAATCTCCTCCGCCATATGCCTCCTGGTATGCTCCTACGGTTGTATTGAAATCGCTTGACTCGGTGTGGCCTACCATCAGATATTGCATGTCCGAATTTAAGCAGATGTCCTCGATACGATCGGATTCATTTCCACCAAGATATGTCGAGAATACAAGATTCCCATTGCTACTGAACTTTGCTAGAAATGCATCAGAGGGTCCGTTCAACTCTTCTTGAATCGGATTCAAGAGTGTGAGATCGTCTGAACTTGTACCTCCTGCAACGATGATTGCTCCATAAGGATCAACTAATAGTGCCATTGGCTCCTCAAGACCACTCCCTCCAAAATAAGTGTAAAACTCAACCTCGAACTGATCATTCAACTTCACAATGAATACATCTCCTCCCCCTCCATATTCTTCTTGATGCGCATTCACTACTGGAAGACCAGAGGATTTACTCATACCAGTCAGTACAATGCCACCATCAGAACAATAGACAATATCATTTGACCACTCCTCTCCGTCTCCGCCAAAATAAGAACAAAAACTCACATCCATTCCTCCATTGGCGATTAACTCATCCAAGGCTATGCTGGTCTGAGCTACGAATTGTCTTGGAGATGTTTCAACCAAAACAACTCCTGAAATGAATATGAAAATAACTGCGAGTGTGATCAAACGCACAGAGAAAACCTCCTTACTCACTGATATATGAAGCAAGTTGGATAAAAGAAGAACGTTTGGAGCAGACGTTTGCTATCGGAGTCAGATTGGCAGAACTCACATATGTTTTCGATGGTGAATCAGAATCATGCCAGCATCATGGGATGAAGTTGCAGATGACTATAACAAGACTGTCGGCGAAACAGGTGATTCGTATCATCGGACATATGTTAATCCAGCAATCTTCGATATTCTGGGAGATATCAAAGGTCTATCCATACTTGACTTGGCCTGTGGACAAGGCTACCTCTCCAGAATTCTTGCACGGGAGGGAGCGAAGGTGGTTGGTATTGACATCTCAGATAAGATGCTCGAGATTGCTCGGAAATCAGAAGAATCCGATCCTCTAGGAGTGATGTATATCCGTTGCAGCTCTGCTGATATGAGTGAGATTTCAGACAGTTCTATTGACTGCATTGTGTCCACTTTTGGATTCCATGATATCAAAGAAATAGAAGAGACAATTGATGAATGCAGTCGAGTTCTGAAAGATAGAGGAAAGCTTGTCTTCGCAATTCCACACCCTCTAACATATGCCAGAAGATCCCAGGACGAGGATGGCTATTACTTACAGATGCGTCATTACATGTCAATCAAAGAGATTCCACATCCCAAATACAAAGACACTGAAGTTGTAGCCTATCATCGACCTCTGAGCTTCTACTTCGAGAAACTCTTTTCCGTTGGTTTTCAGATGATTGCATTCAGAGAGATTACAACTGAACTATCCCGGGGACGTCCAATCAAGAACGAACAACTTCTGGAGTATAAACAGGAGATTCCTGGATTCCTAGTTGCTGGATTTGTAAAAAGCGGAATGGAGGAACGTGTCAAGAGAACTGAGTGAGACCATGCCTAGCTGCTAGAGTCACAGGTTCATTTTCCCATTCACCAAAACTCTGTGCAGCAAGTTTCAGATACCCCACTTCATTCGGATCTATCCCTACATGAGAAGAAACCACCGCATCTAATTCAAGAGTATCATCACAAGTCCATAGGACGCCCTGATTGTTGAAGACTTGTGGCTCTAGTGTCATTCCTCTTGAAGCTGTAAAGACTCCCTCGACAACTCCTTTTGTCTTGAACAGCGAACGGTAGATCTTGTTCATATCAATGATACTGGGATTCATCGCTTTGTTCATATCTCCATGAAACTTACCTCGATCAGGTCCAGGAATCATACCAAAGAGATTCTTGAGTGTCAGAGAGATGACGATATCCTCGCCCATGAATTTCAGCTTTGCTAGATTGAGGAATGTGCCGTCACTCAAGTCATAAAGACGTTGAGGAACAAAGGATGCTGTTTCTCTCATATGGAGGGGTGCGTAGGAATCTTCCACAATCGTATTGATGGTTTCCTGTTCAACAACACGATTTGCCCAGACCTCCTCGGTGATATTGAGATATTCCACATCGTGCTTCTTCAGAACATCATCAATTCCAGAGTACTTGAGAAACCACTTATCAGCCCTACGCAGTGCCTCACGATCAAATGGCCCATATTTCTTCTCCTCCACCGCCTCTCTGCATCTGGCCCATCCATAGCTCTCAACAACTAACGCATCACTATTAACTGCAGTTAGTGTCCAGTCAAGAATGTCCGCTTCCGTAAAAATGACAGA
>JAEOUL010000141.1 GCA_016839345.1 Candidatus Thorarchaeota archaeon
CAACTCAAAGGCGTAATCCATTGGGTCATAATGGTGTACACTTCAATGACAAGTAGGATAAAAAGAAAGATCACTCCACTCCGGGTAAGTTTCAATATTCGACTCTCCTCTTTCCCAGTATACGAGTGTCACAAATGCTGTCTGAAAAGTGTTTTCGAGTTCAAATAATTACGGGACTAATTTTGAAAATGCCTTAGCAACCATCTCTCTTTGGGGCTCTAAATCTCCGACTATGTTTATCCTGTCAAGATCGATTTCTCCGAGTCCTCTTTTTCTGGCTTCTTGCAGGACCGGCATCTCGGTTGGTTCAAAGCCTACAAGATGTCCTCCTACTGCCTCAACTGCAAAGGCATCCGTTCCCACTATGAGAAGATTCGGAGAAACTGTGATTCTTCTTTTCTCATAACCTAAGTAGCATTTGGTCGCATCCAATACTGCAAGGTCAATTCCTCCGATTGCTTCATAGATGTCTATCAGTGCGGTGGTCAATTGACTGTGAAATCTATGCTTCTTTGTATCGGGAATCATGCCAAGTAGATTTTTGATGACGAAACCAAGGTTCATGAGATCCTCTAGCCCAGCCTCCTCGTATCTTCGTGGAACATGTGTACTAATGAAAGTGTTTGGTAGTGAGAATATCTTTGGAAATGGAACTTTCTCTCCTGCAATCTCCACATCCTTTGTATCATTGTCAGTTGAGAGATTGAATGGCACGACCTTCTCATTGTAACAATCATTCCATATCTCGAGTCGTTTCAGTCCAGGACCAGCCCCACTATCAGACTCAGTCACTCGTATCTCTGGGGATTTATCAAATGAATCGACAATCGATTGGAGTGTATTTACAGTTGTGCAAATTCCAGTTTCAGAGTTATAGATACCAACCTTTACGATAACCCTCCTTTTCGGGGAATAGAGATCACTCATGTTCTCAATATAATCAAGTGAACTTGCGAAAGAATCGCTTTCTACCACGACTACAGTTGGTCTCATAGGAATCACCTTTGTAAAGACCAAAGGTGCATCACTATTAAACGGTGCAGAACTCAGCAAAAGTGAGCTGTCCCACAATTAATTTTTCTAATTTCCTCTAACTCAATGTTTAATATATAATCGCGGGATTAAACTACAGGGTCTGGTGTGAGGGTATTTCAAACTCCCCTCCTAACCACGCGAATACCTGCTGTTGGGTTTTTTCAACACAACAGCCTACTTTCCCTATATTTTCCCTCGCTCCGGGCCCAAATTCTATTTCTTTCTGGTGATTCGAAATTTCCAAAACAACCAGAAGTTTCCTGATTCTAATTCATTGATTAGATGAGTATCTGAACATTAGCATGAAAGAAGAAGGAGCGATTTTGGCGAGAGTCCATAAAATTTATGCCATTCTGGAATACATCCAATGTTGGAGTGAACGATGGGAGAGAGGAGTGAACTACCTCGTTTGTACATTGCGGTTGATCCATCTAAGTTGGTACGATGTAGTTGGTGTGGCTCACTAGAAAGCGAAGATTGGGAGCATGCTCAAATTGGTACTTTTTGCTCGAAGTCTTGCCTGAATGCAGCCGAATCGACAAGAGGTGGTAGTCTTTTTGCATGCTTTTGGATTGTCTTAATGATCGCGATTTATTTCTCAATAGGAGGAGCTTATCTTTTCACAAATATGGCGCTCATGGTTTGTATCATAGGATTGATGGTTTTAGGATTGTGCTTTTTAGTTAAACATCGTAAAGGTATGGATTCAGCCTCAAAGATTCCCAAGGATTCCAGAAGGAAAGAGAGTTTAGATGATATTACTTTGCTGAAAACCATAATGACTCATTTTGAATGTCCAAACTGCGATGCCAACATTGATGTAGCTGATATAAAGGCCGACCAAGTTTTTCATTGTGGTTATTGCAATGCTTCAGGTATAGTCGAGATTACTTTCATAGGCAAGTAGAAAGTGAATGCATTATGTGCGTTTCAGGGTGGATTGATATTATTCTCCACGCACTCTATGACTTGTCTGAGATGTTATACCTGACTCAGATTAATGATCCAAACAAATCTGAAATCTTCATCGCGGATCATGAGTCAGAATCCACAGTAGCCTGATTCTCTCGAAACGGCAGCCTACTTTCCCCATATTTTCCCTCGCTCCGGACCCAAATTCTTCTTTTATGATTTCTAAAACCTTGCAGAAACATTGAAACCTATGCAGACAGTCTTTGCAGATGGGTTAGAAATGAGAAGACCAAGAAGAGAGTCCCGTGGAGGTTATCGAAGAAAGAGACCTCGGGTGGTCAAAGAATTGATACGAATCGGTGTAGGTACGTCAATGCTGTATCTTATTGCGGGTACTGATCGAGCAGTGAAGTTGTCAAGAGAGGACATTCAAAGATTGGAAACTGAAACCCAGAAGTATGTAGAAGAGATGTATGAAGAGGAACTTGCTAAGGCGATGGAGAGTCTGGGAATAGAGTCACTCTCCCTGAACGATGATGAGAAACAGATTGCAAGATTGGCATCCAAGTATGTACTTGCGGGTTACTTCTTGCTAACCAATAATGGACCCTCTTGATTTGAAAACCACAGCCTACTCTTCGTATACTTACCATCATTCAAGTTCCAAATTGTTCTCCTAATTGACGCCAATTCTATGAAAGACTTAATGTGTATTCATGTATAAGAGAACCGTAAGTAGGTGTATTGTCGTGAGAGGAGGATTACAATGAGTAGCCGTGCTATCAACAGGTCTGGAAAGTTCCTAGGGTTTGGATTTCTTGTGCTGATAGTTGGTCTCACACTATCTTGGTTAGGCGGGTGGGGATATCTTCCTTTGCAGCCACAGCTAGTAATCAGTGTGACAGTAGTACTCTTTCTTTCTATACTATGTCTATCTAGTACGACAATAATGGCTAGCACTTCGTTCATTGCCAGACCGAAGACATCTCTTATTCCTGAATCACCAAAAGATGGGATTTTGAGCCGTGTGATTCGTGACTCAGTGACGGGAGCTGAAACAATCATTCAAGCTAATGAAAACTCCTCAATGCGCGAAGTGTTAGAAGATGATTGGCCCTTTAAGATGAAAGAATCGGATGACTGGTATCTAGTTGATGCGAGTGGAAACGATGTGACAAACTGGCCAATTTCAAACTGGG
>JAEOUL010000142.1 GCA_016839345.1 Candidatus Thorarchaeota archaeon
AAACACCGTTCTGTATTTTGACGTTATTTCCAATTTTAACATCTGCATCAATATAGACATCTTTTCCAATGATACAGTTTTTTCCTATTGATGCTGTTCCCCTGATGTGGGCAAAATGCCAAATTTTTGATCCTTCACCAATCTTGGCTCCTTCGTCAACAACTGCAAGTGGGTGGATGAAGACTTCGGTCATTTATTTCACAATGTTCTCCAAGTCTTCATTAGAGTTAACTCTTGCTCTTTCGTTTTTTCTTAACTTTCGCTGGTGATGCCCAGAGCGTACCTTTATAGACGTTAGTCGGCGGACATCCTAAACACTTGTCAGCAAGATATCTCTTACAACTTCCACAATTCCGTCCACACGGTGATGTGGGTGAGCCAGTCGATTTGGGAGCTAAATCAAGTGGAATGAACTTTGGGTAAACGGGAGCATTTCCGAACCAGCTCTCTGATCTTCTGACTCCGGGCTCAGTCCTCATACTACAGGTACCAATAATTGATTCCAAGCTCCAAGTGTCTTCTGCGACCATCACTGCAAAGATATTGTACCTTCCTGTTACAGGTGCGAACATCAACAATCTTGGACAGTTCTTGTAATCTTCTTGAATTCGTTCAGCCACTTCCATGTCTTCGGTTTCAAGCCCCATGAAGAATACCTTTGTATCAAGAAACTCTGAATTCACTCCTGCAGTGATCTGTACAAGATTGGACCCGACAAGCTTGTCAAGCCGCTTACTCACAGCAACATGAGACATTCCTAATTGCTTTCCGATATCTGAGAGACTTGTTCTTCCATTCTTTTGCAATATTGATACTAATTTCTTGTCAATATCATCCATTCAGTTTCACTCCATTAGTTCATAACAATCCACGGGTACTAATTGAAACCTGAATTGCCGTTCAAGTTAAAGGTCTATATGAATGAAACGGGTCGCGCTTTTAGACTTTTTCAGCCTTTTCCCAGTCATGCTTGTAGATGTGTGCATTCACTGAAAGAGTTGTAATTGTTCCAGGCTTGAGCTGAGTCCTCTCAGAAACAAAAGATAGAAGCTCACCAAGAGCGTACACATTTGCTGGCCACGCACCGTACATATCATTTGAACGGATCATAACGGAAAGGTCAAGGAATCCCTCACGCATCATGAATACGAAGTGATTCAGACAGGGCACCTCATCCACAATCATGTCCTTTCTAGGATCCCAAGTCGTCGCAACTGCTCTTCTGCTGTGGGGACTATCCTTGAGCTTTGCAATAACATAGTCAATCTGATTGAGGGTTTCTTCACCCCATGCATTGAGCCGCTCACCGTAAGTATAGTCGAAGTCCATTCTATCCGGATTAAGCAGTTGAGTTGCATATTTGTCACGGAGTACTTCTTCACTGAAAGGGTATTTGTTACTGACTCTGTCTGTGTATGGATCTTCTATGTGTATCATGACATTATCATGCCATCGAGTTTCACTATCTCTCTCATCAACACGCGTCATTCCGGTTTCCATTATCTTTCTGATAATGCGGGTCCATCCATCCAAAGGAGTCTTTGCTCTCAGATATGTTGGCACATTGATATCTCCTTATTCAATCCAAGGACATCGACCCACCTATTCTAGTTTTCTTTCCAAAACCGACCTCTGAATTTTTGACCATATGCCAGCATTGAACCGCGCCAAATTCACTGAACATTTTGTTTCATCTCTTGATGATCTTCACTAGAAATTTGTACTGTGAATCGCCTTCAGAACTGCAAAATACTACTTTTAAACGAGCAGAGGTTGTTCGAAATTCGAATGACTTTAAGAGGGATGTCCGGAAGTTAACACTTGAGAAGATGTGTGACTCAAGGACTTCCCCGGTTGGCCTAGAACTAAGCTACAGACCGACTCCAAGCGGCGTTACGCTTTTATTCCTGAAAGACCAATCCTTGTTTTGCTCCTTCTTGCCGGGAGGGAGTGGTTCATGCATACGCCGGGAGGACTAGCTATTATACCAACTTTATACTTGTTCACGCAGGACAACTGTGTTAATTGCCCTGCAGCAAAAGCAGTAATCGATGAGGCTTTTGACGGTTCCAAAGATGTCATGATAAAGACAATTGATCTCCGGAGGATAGACCCTGAATTTGAGTTCAAACTCCTTGAAAACCAAGTGTTCATTGCAAGTACTCCCTCGATTCTGATTGAGAACGGCGGCAAACTTAGACTTCTCTATAGTGGGGAAGTACCAAGTGTAGAGGCTATACGTGAGGAGGTTCAGAAGTACGCATGACTGACATTGGCAGCACAATTACCTCAGCTGAAGACCTCAGAGCCAGAGAGAAGAAGATGCCAAAGGTCCGAACAACCAGATCTACAATGGAACCATTCGACGCACACAAAATCATAGATAGTCTTGTTCAGGAGGCTGGTCTTCTTAATGCAGATGCTCAACTCGTTGCTGTCAAAGTTATGGATCGAATAGTTGCCTCGGGTATCAAATTCCTTTCAGGACCACTCATTCGAGAGATGTGTAACAGTATTCTTGCTGAGATGGGTTTTGAACGAGAGCGTATTCTCTATACTCGTGTGGGAATCCCAATGCACGACCTCGGTCTTCTCATCAACAATCCCGGTGAGCATACATCCAATGCTAATCTAATGCGTAACCCTGAAACCATCGCCAAACTTGTACATGATCAGGTTATGGAACAGCATACCTACCTCTCCATACCTCCTCACCTTGCAGATGCTCATCTCAGAGGTGACATCTACATCAAGGACCGTGAATACTTCAGTACTCGTGATTATTGTGCCACCTGGGATTTACGGCAGGTTCTCAAGCTAGGTATTGCACCCGATGGACTAGGTGGCATGCACTCGAGTGCAGCTGGTCCTGCTCAGCATCTCCCCGTCGCAGTGAATCACTCTGCTATATGGCTAGCTGCTGCACAGAGCTCATTCGCAGGTGGTCAAGGGTACTTCTACTTCAACACTTTTCTCGCTCCCTACATGAAGGGGCTTTCATACAAGAAGATCAAACAGTCTGCACAACAACTCATTTTCACACTCACTCAACAATATGTGGCTCGTGGAGGTCAGGTAATCTTCTCAAGTGTAGATCTTACACCTGGAATTCCGAAAATCATGAGGGATGTTCCAGCAGTTCTACCGGGAGGGAAAATAACTGAGGTCACTTACGGTGATTATGAGGAAGAGGCTCGAATGTACTTCAATGCCTTTATGGAAGTGATGATAGGAGGCGATGCCAAGGGCAAGGGATTTGGGTTTCCAAAACCGAACATTGTTCTTCGGAAGGAGTTCATGGGTTCAGAGTTTGACGAGTCATGGAAACTCGTAGCTGAATTAACTGCAAAACATGGTTCTCCATATTTTGAGAATTACCTTAACTGGAGATCCAAGATTGAGGCTGGTTGCAGTAGTTGTTGCTCTCACCTTTGGACTGCTAGTAGTGAAGAGGAGCTCGAAGAGTTTCTAAGTGGCAACATGGTCTTCGGAGCTTCTCAAATGGTTACACCCAACTTCGGTCGTGCCGCGTGGCTTGGTAGAGCTGATGAAGCCCAATTCTTTGAGAAGATAGATGCCTTTGTGGAGTTGTCCAAGGAGGTCATTTTAGAGAAGAAGCGACTCATGGACAAGCTGATAGCTAGTGGAAGTGTTCCTTTCTATACTCAGCCCAAACCCAATGGTGATCCGTTGATTGACATGAACAAACGTGAGTTCCTGCTTGGGACTGTTGGCTTTGACGAAATGGCCTTGGTGATGACAGACCACCATTTACATGAGAGAGAGGGCACTCGGTTTGGAATCAAAGTCCTCAAGCATTTGAAGCAGAAAGCTGCTGAGTTCCAGGAAGAAACTGGTTTCCATTTTGGAGTGACTCGAACTCCTGCTGAGAGTGCCGCTGGTCGACTTGCTGCAAAAGACTACAAGGCTTACACCGGAATGAGGAAATACCTCAAGGGTGAGGCTCCAAATGTCTACTACACAAACAGCACAACTCTAGATGTCAATGCCAATCTTCCACTGAGTCAACGAATCAAGAAAGAAGGCATGTTCCATCCGTTCATGGATGGTGGTGCTCTTACGCATATCTATCTTGGCGAGGCTAACCCTGACCCTGATGCTCTGTGGAAACTGACAATGAAGATTGCCACTGAAACTCTCAATTCATACTGGAGCTTCACGAAAGACGTTTTACAGTGCCCATCCTGCACTTATCAGACTGGTATTGATTGGCGAAATGCCAGATTTGCTACGATAGAAGATCTATCGAGAATTCCCTGTCCAAAATGCGGTTATGTTGGTGTTGAGGTGTTTAGTAGGATAACAGGGTATCTCCAGTCACTTTCGAGCTTTAATCCTGCAAAGAAGCAGGAGTTCCTTGATAGGCATAGATATTCACTCTAATAATGGATTGCTGAAATCATTGCTGAACTTTTTAAGTTCTCAAAGATATAACTGCACAAATGAGCGGTAGTAAACCAAATCCTCAACCAGACCCTGCAGATGTTCAAAAGCAAGACGCAGACACAGAAACAGAATTAGAGGTTCTAAAGGTCTTCTTTGAGCAGAATTGGCTCCATGCAAGGCACATAGAAAACGAGCGTTTGTGGTTTACAAATGTCTATGTTGTTCTGATAGTTGCACTCATGGCAATCCTTGGAACTTCTAATATATCACCTACATCTGGCACTCTATTTCCTCTTTATTCCATAATAGCATACTTCTCTTTTCTGGGACTCGGATTCTGTATGAAGATTCGGATAGAATTTCACAATCATACAACAAAGGCAGAACAAAATGTAAGAAGAATGGCAGAATTAGCCCAATGCTCACCTGACATGGGAATATCCCAGATGGGGCTGCCGATTAATACAAGTATATGGAGGTATGTAAAAGTAAGGAATGTCATGGTCGCATTCTATTTGCCTGGATTGATATTTGGAATCATTCTATCAATTATTACATTTTCACCATGGTTGGCTTCATTTATTCCATAATATTATGTTCAGAGATGTATAGTACCCGGCTTGGACTAGAGCCATTTTGAAACTGTAACTGGTACTTCTGCTAGGCTATGTATAATCGCATCTGGTCTGCAGGATGGAACCTGCTCATAGCTCCTCCACTTTGTAGAATATTCATACTCCTCTGGGGGAACTATCAGTATTGTCAATATTCTTAATCTGCAGGCAGGTATGATATCCCGATTTGGATCATCACCAACATAAACTGTTCTTTCAGGATCTGTTTTTAGTCTATCAAGCATAAGATGGAATGCACGTTCTTCAGGTTTTTCGACTCCAAGTTTTTCTGAGCTTATGACTTCATCAAAGCATTCGATAATCCCATATGCTTTCAGAGCTTCTTCCAAATACGTTTGTCTTTCATTACTCAGTACACTCAATTTGAGTCCCATCTTCTTAAGTTCATTGAATGTTTTGTAAACTTCTAGCTTTCTAGCAGCATCATTGTTTAGATATTTCAGAAAAGCCGACCGATAATGAGCAAGGAGTTCATTCACTATTTGGTCAGTATGGTGACATGAGAGTAGTAGTTTCTCTACCACATCTTCAACAATTGGTTCTTCTTGGAAGAAATGAGAAACGAATGGATAATTGATATTTCTGTTGGATTCAGCCCATTGCTTAACTATCTCATTGCTATCAACTTGATAGTTATATTTCTGGAATATTTCATGAAATCTCCTAGATTCCAACCTGAGAATTTTCTCAAATGGATCAAAGACAATTGTATTGCCATAATCAAAGACAATGCTGTCTATCTTATTCCTATCCATATTTTTTTTCGCCTTTCGAATTGATTGACTGCAATATAGCCTAGCATCAATCAATAGTAGTTGTATCTAAGACTCTTCTGACTTTTTAGATTACTGATGATACTATCTGCACACAAATTCATAACCTACACCTTCATCATATCCTCCTGCACCTATCAGACTGGCATTGATTGGCGAAATGCTAGATTTGCCACAATTGAAGATCTATCGAGAATTCCGTGTCCAAAATGCGGCTATATTGGTGTTGAGGTGTTTAGTCGCGTGACAGGCTATCTTCAGGCACTTTCGAGCTCTAATCCCGCGAAGAAGCAGGAGTTCCTTGATAGAGATAGATACAAGTTATGTGAGATTGAATCGACAAGAATTTCTGATTTGATTAATAAGTAAACATTCCCAGATGTATCTGATTGTTGAGTGGGAGATTGTTTCGTCATGCCTACAAAGACTGTGAATTCTGGCATTTGTTTCATGATAGTACTGTTCCTAATTCTGGGAAATAGTGTCCTATCTGGTTCTCTCCTGATTTTATCATCATCAAGAAATGTTCATTCAAATCAAGAAGATAGACTGATGTCCTTAATCCCGCACATTCCGATTGTCATTGATAGTGATTCTAATTTCAGCGATACTGCAATAATCGAGGGGTGGTTGGGTAATGGGTCTTTCACTGATCCTTATGTTATCGATGGACTAGATATTGGTCTTGGAGGAGGAGCTGGTCACTGTTTCAATATCAGCAACACTCGTGTTAATTTCACGATACAAAACTGCAACCTTACTGGAGCAAGTACTGGAGCGGGTATCTTTCTGAACAATGTCAGTTATGGATTTCTCTTCAACAACACTTGTAATTTCAATAGCTATGGTATCTATCTTCTCCAGTCAACGCACAATGTTCTGGAGAACAACACCTGTTTCTCTAACAGTAGAGGTATCTACATGTATGAGGCGGATTTCAACACAGTTACTGGCAACGATTGTGATGACAATTCCAA
>JAEOUL010000143.1 GCA_016839345.1 Candidatus Thorarchaeota archaeon
CGGTTTCAGGCATCTCTAGAACGTTTTATGAAGTGTGGTTGTGGAATCTGTGGGACCTGTGCTATGGATCCAACAGGTACGCTGGTCTGTGCAGATGGACCTGTCTATTCAAAGAAACAGCTCTTGGATGTCACAGAGTTTGGCAAGTATCATCGTGATGAGATGGGTCAGAAGAAGAGGTACTGAAGTCTGTGCTTAGATTGACATGCTTTTATTCTAACTAGATAGGCCCACTCCACGGATATCTTACTCTTGGCGCTCGCAATGTGTAGGTGGCGTGCCATTATAGCAGATTAATCGAGCCAATATATAGGCTGTAGCTTATATATAATAGTAAGAGGGTTGGCGGGGCGACATACTATGAGTGTTAGTAGAATTCCGTTATCAACAGAGTGTGCAGTATGCATCACCAAGACATTGAGCAAAGTAATTCCTATGTTGGCAGATAGTTGGGAGCAGCAATCAGAGTTGTATTCCAAGGCATTTCAAGCGCTCTCAGAAGGATATGCCAATGATTTGGATGTGCCGTCTACCCTAATACCTCTAATGATGGAGCTCTACTCTGCTGTAGGGGCAAATGATCCATTCAGTGTCCTAAAACAAAAGAGCGTCGATGCTGCAATGAAAGCCTTGCCATTGATAGAGCAAAGCATCAATCGGTTTTCAGGTTTTGAGAGATTCAGAGCGGCGTTATCGGCAGCAATTGCAGGAAATATAATCGATTATGCTCACGCCGGATATGATCCTGACTTGGGGAGTCTAGAGTATATGTTTGAGTCGATTCAGAAAGAGGGGTTTGCCATTGACAGTAGCAAGGAACTATGGCACCGATTGAAGTCATCAAATGGAAAAGTTGTGATACTTGGCGATAACGCTGGTGAAACTGTTTTTGATATTCCTCTTGTTCGTTTAATAAATCAGTTAGACTGGACAGTAATTTTTGTCGTCAAAGGATTACCATCAGTAAATGACGCCACTAAGAACGACATCTTGGGAACAGGGATTGAACACATGGCTCTGATATCTACAACAGGAGCTCGAGCATATGGAACTCCAAAAAGATTCGTGAATCAACAGTTTCTCGATTTAGTGGCAGATTGTGATCTCGTAATTTCCAAGGGACAGGGAAATCTTGAAACTTTTCCTGAAATTCAGAATAACTTCAAGAAAGAAACATACTATGTGCTGAGAGTAAAGTGTTCCCACATAGCTTCGATTCTTGGATGTGAGAGGAGTAACAATGTTGTTCTGCGCCAGAATAGCTGGTAATATTAAGTTGCAAATAGAAACCACATACTTCTGACCAATTGAAAGTGGTGGGGCAGATGGGATTCGAACCCACGATCGACGAGTATCTTCGGTGACGACGGTCGTTATTGACCCCGTCCATTTCAAGCGCGAAAAGCGCCTAGATCTGGAGCCCGTCGCCATACCGGACTAGGCCACTGCCCCTGTGCGAGAGGCACGACCAAGGAACGGGATAAGAACTTTTCGTCAGATTAACCGAATTCGCTATTGACAAATTGGGTATGATGATTTGGAAGAAGTATGGACTCTTGCTAAATAAGGAGCACCAAATCTGTGTTTCATTCTGATGATCTTTTGGTATTATTTTTCATAAAATGATGTTCAAACTGCCACTTTCTCACCATGTGGTCGGATTACTGGTTTGCTTATACATTGAGATAGTGATGAAAAAATGAATAGACCACAAAGCCCTGATCCAGAACCTTGGTAAGAGTAATCAAGGTCGATATAATTTTGCAAGGATAAATACGTCGTCCTACTTCAAGGACGGCTTCCATTTCATTTTCTATATTTTGAATTTCTATATGATTGAGAGTTCAGTTATGGGATTGGAGTAATTCTAAAATGCACCTCCAGACTAGACAGAGATGCATATCTGTTTGGTGGAGTCTTAAATGTCAAATTCTGAGATGGTCGTAAATGTATGGATCAACTCAGAGGAAGTACAGAAAGGGATTCTTCGTATCAAAGACGATGATGTTATAATTGTCTTGGAGTCTGGAAATGTCATATCAAGTAAGAGTGCTACCAACATTTCGTATTCCATTATTGATGATCCCCGCATTGCCCAATACAGAATTCTCCTAAATCCAGTTCTTGCCATATCACATTTCTATGCAGCAGACGTTGGACAAGTTTCTGAGGATATATTTCCTCCATCTTCTGGTGGTTTTTATGGAAGACTACGGGCAGGCAAAGACAAAGCCATGTTTTTCGTTCAGGGTATTCTAAACGATGAAAGATTTTGGTTAATAATTGGGGATTCGCAAACAGGCAGGATATTTGAAACGCAAATTATTCATCCGTATGAGGCTGAAACTCTCAAATTATTGGATAATTCGGAAATTGGTGAATTGTGGGACAGGTATGTATGGTCAGACAAGGGGAAGTTTCTGAATAAAGAGATACTTAGGATTCTTGATGAACATTCACCTTCGTGGGAAGTGATTTCAAAACTTGTTGAGGAAGTAACTATTACTAGTCTAGAAAGGGGAAAAACTGTGAGAGAGACACTCACCCAGTTAGTCCCAGATTCATTTTCTGATCCAACTCGAGAGCAGTTAATGGCATTTCTTGCATTAGTCATGACAGATAGAATAAAGATGGATGATCTTGTAGACCCTTCATCATATATCTATGCAGCCCCAATGATTAGTGCCTTACTACAAGGACATCTCAGATGTAAAGTTGACAATGTGACTTGGCCGCCATACTTGGAACTCATCCTACAGTCATCAAGAGGCCAGTTAGAGCAACCAAAGAGAACCTTAGCTGAAGTTTCTGACAGGTTTCTTTGGCAGAAAATGATTGAGTCGTTTCCCAATTGGTTTGGAACTGCTATCAGTTCTGCTCAGGAACTAAATGAGTCTTCTAGATTTCATCCTCGACTTCCTGTGACCAAATCTCAGGCTATGAGATCCAGAAAGTTATGGAAGAAACGCCTGGCATCTATAACTTATGGTTTGAAAATAAGGGGTCATGTCAACCCATATGCGATAGGACTTACTGAACTAGTTTACATTGGAGCAGCGTATAGATGGCCTCATCGACATATGCGGTTCATAACTCGACTGGGCACGGTTAGTGAGAATCCTCCACACCTACAGGTCATGACTCTTCCACCATCTAGTGCTGAACGAGTAATGAGAGCTCTTCCACAGAGTATCAAAATATCTTGGTCTAAGCGTGTTGTTAACCTTGGTCTGTATGATAGGGATTCAGAGAAGTGGGAGATTCCTGTTGATAGAATTCAAGATCTATTAGACAAGAAAAGCTCCAAGAGGAAAATAACTAGACGTTTTGGTAAAGCTACAGGCCCAGATACATACCAGATAACATCTGAGGAAGCAAAGGTCCTCGGACTTGTATCTGGAGGAATATATTTGGAGAATTTTGAAATTCCAGATTATTTCCGATATTTCAACTTGAGTCGAAAGCAAGTTTCATCCATAATAACGAAATTACATGAAAAAGGGATTCTTCAGATGACCTATGATGTGGATGATATTCGCCTAGTTTCGCTATCTTCAATAATTCAGGGAAGTAGTGAAAGTGTTACGTCTTTTGTTGATTCACTTCTGACTAATTCACCTACATCCTTGGCAATGCTAAACGATCAATTTGACAAAGGTGTAGTGATTTCTAAATTTCCGGAGAATATTGTATATGACTTAATTTCAAAATTGAATCAGATGGGAATTCAGAAAGATCTTGTCATTAGATGTATGAGACCCCGTGCTTTTCGAGATTTTACATCTACGCTTTATCATCGGCTTTTGAAACCCGATGGAACGTGGGATGATGATGTGAGTGCATTCCTCTCTCAAGCCAGATCAATGAGGAGAGAGCTGTCGGAGAGTAATGCTTAAAACCAAATATAGAAACCGAACGTCTTGATGGCGGCCATAGTCCTGAGTGTACACCTGAACTCGGCCGAACTCAGAAGTTAAGGCTCAGGACGTTCATGGAGATGTGCGCTGCGCGAGCGCGTGACAGGCCATGAAGCTGCCACATTCTTCTTCTTTGATATTTGATGCAAAAATGTTTAGATAGAAGTCATTAAAAGAACAACGAACGACGTCGATTTGATATAGATGCAGCTCGGTGAAACAAGCGATTTAGGTATCCTATTCAATATCGGATTCTTAGCATTCATTATAATCTTTAGCCTCTATGGAGCGAAGTTCCAAATCTGGCAGTATCTGAAGCAGATTGAGGCAGGATTACACGAGTTCAAACGAATGTTCATTGAATCTCGACAAGTTGCAATAGACACATTCAAAGAGTTCGGCCGATCGGAAGAAGAAGTTGCCAAAAATCTTGACAGATGGATGGATTATTTCACGATCATGCCAGTGGATTTGGATCCAGCAGGAATTCTCAAGAGACTTGACCACCTTCTCGACGAACGCAGGGACAGATTCCAAGAATTTGTTGCAGAGGTTGCTCCAGAGTCTGATGAAGCCTTGAACCAAAACCTTGAGAACACATTGGAGGTCACTCAAGTTCTTGGACTCATCTTCAGAGTTGTTAGACACTTTTACTTGCTAGGAAAGAAGACTGGTAGCCAGTTAATGATTATGCAGGTTCATATGCAACTGCCAGATCTACTGAGACTTGCAAAAGCGTATTTTGATGCTCTAAACGCCTTCTCAGAGGGCAAGCCTATCGGTGACGGTATTGGTCCACTCGTTGTCACTAAGTTTGCCAGAGAGTATGGAGCAACACCTGAGAACTATACACACGAAATCTCTCGTGAAGTAGGATATTATAAGATTGAAGCTGAGGGAAGAACTGTCTATGCTATGAGGGCCACAGGTCCAGGAGGCACTGTAGGAAAGCCGGGGATGGGTGTAAAGATGCTTGTTGACAAATTTGGAAACAAAGTAACCCGAATAATTACAATAGATGCTGCTCTGAAACTCGAAGGTGAAGAGTTGGGTCGTGTTTCAGAGGGGACTGGAGCCGCGATTGGAGATCTGGGACCCGAAAAACATGCAATAGAGCAGTCTGCCACTGAACGTGGTATTGGTATTGAAGCTATTGTCGTCAAGGAGGATGAGGCTGCGGCAGTAGGAATAATGGATAAACGCATCCTCGACTCTGTCCCAGAGGTTATTGAACGAATCAAGACTTCAATACTCAAACGTACAAATCCCGGAGATAGTGTGATTCTCGCGGGGATAGGAAACACGATAGGTATCGGTCTCTGAGGTGTAGATGATGGGTTTAGTTAGTAGGATTCTCGGTTTAGTAATTGCGGCTTCGGGATTCATCATTCTATGGTTTGGAATGGGAACGAATGATTCGCTATCTCTTGTCTGGACATTTTTGGGTATGTTCGTGATGGCAATGGGATTTGCAATGCTGACCTCGGGAAGTAGACAAAAAGAGAAGAAACCTCCTCCACCTACAGTCACCGAGATTAGATGTAATAGTTGCGATTTCAAAGAGATACGTGATTTCCAGAAGGGAGATTATGTTTTGAAAGCTGTTGAGATCACATGCCCCAAGTGTCAGAGTGCCATGACAATTGAGGGTGTTTACATCGTTAGGGAAGAACCCGACGAGAAGGATAGAATCTAGTCTTTTTCAGTAAGGACAATAGGACCGTTCTCTGAGATGTAGACTGTGTGTTCAGTCTGACTCACAGGACGGTTCTTCTTCTCGATCTGGATTGGAAATCCACGAACAACTTTCTCCTTGAGAAGAGTCTTAATGATACCGATTACATCAATCTCCTTACTGCCAGTGCCAATCCAGCGTAAGGCAAACGGAAACGGACCATATTTCTCGCGTAGGTACTTTCTGAGCTTTTCTGCAGTTCCTTCTAGTGGTTCATCGATTCCAGTGTTCGCAAAGATGTAGACATATTCACTATCAATTACTTGGCCAGCACCACTGGTGGCAAAAGGTTCGATAGCGTAGTATTCACCGACCTCCACAACATCTGATGTTCTTTTCTTTATGTTCGGAACTGTCTTCCCAGCATGTAGTTGATTTCTCCCAAGATTATGACCTGAGAGATTCTTGACAGGTCTAAGACCATATTCCTTAATCACTCGCTCTATTTGTTTTCCAACATCACCGAGATTGGTTCCAGGTTGCATCAATTCAATAGCTTCTTTCAATGCATCATCGGTAGATGCTACAAAACCCTCTAGGGTACCATCAATGTCCACAGTAGATGCTGTATCTGTGATATATCCATCAACAACTACTCCTACGTCTAGTTTCACTAGTCCAAACTCGGGAATCTCACTCTTATCACCCCGTGGTGATGTGCTGTGAGCAGCGATGTGGTTTATTGAAACATTGAGAGGGAACGCGGGTCGTCCTCCATACTCTTTGATCTTACTCTCAGCCAGTGCACATATCTTGATTATTCTCTTTCCAGGTTCTATCTCTCCACGTATCTCACTCAATACACGTGCTGCTATCTTTCCCGATTTGATGGCTGAAGGATTTGGACCTTTAGGCACAGTACCACCCATTTCAGGGAAATAAATAGGCACTCTTAAGCGGTTCCATGAACGCTAAAGTGTTTCTTCATCACGCTTGGTTGAAACAATCGCCCCATTCTCGCTGACGAATATGCTGTGTTCAAATTGAGACACCATACCGTTCTTTCCCTCAAGTAGGACAGCGTATCCATGAATTACTCCTGTATTCTGAAGTTTTTTGATTGCTGATTCTACATCAATATCTCCGCTCTTTGAATGGATCCATCTTGAAGCCCAAGGAAGATAGCCAAACCTCTTACGAGCAATGTTTCTGACTCGAAGAGTTTGGCTGTCAAGTTTCTTCTTGTTCCTCAGATTATTCGAGAAGATATACATGTCTGGTCCACTTTTGATTGTACCATTCCCATTTGTAGCAAATGGTTCAATTGCAAAAGTTTCTCCAAGGCGCATCTTTCCAGTAAGCTTCATCCCAATATTTGGAACGTTCTTTCCTGCATGGAGGTTCCAAGGTTTGAGTTGGTGGCCAGTGAGCTGATGAACAGGTTTCAGACCAAACCCTTTGATAGTACGTTCAATCTCTTTACCGACATCACCAAGTGATATATCTGGAACCACTACATCGATAGCTGCATACAGCGCACTTCTTGCGGCTTCTACATACTTTTCATGGGACCCATCTAAGTCTACGGTAATTGCTGTGTCGGAGATATGACCATTCACATGGGCACCGATGTCAATCTTCACAAGTCCATTATCAGGGAATCGTTTTGTGTCACCATGTGGACTGGTATAGTGTGCAGCCTCATTATTGATTGAAACGTTGCAAGGAAAAGCAATCCCTGTAGCACCATATTCGAGTATTTTCTTCTCTGCCAGCTGACAGATTTTGAGAACTTTTACTCCTGGTTTAACCTCACCACCAACTAGACTCAATACTCGTGCAGCAATCTTTCCAGCTTTCATGAAGTCTGGATGAGGTTTTATTTCCATAGATTGTCACTACTCGAATCGTTTCTTCCGTGATGTATTAACTTTCAGATTGGGCAGGATTTGTGTAGAGGGCAAAAAATAGAAGTCAGGAAGGCTGACAACTAATTTGGAGATATTGAATCATGAAGGTCACATTTCTAGGTCATGCATCATTTAAAATTGAAGAAGATGGTAAGACTGTCTATGTAGACCCTTGGCTTACAGGACCTACGTCACCAATCACCATAGATGACGTAGACAAAGCCGATATTGTGTTAGTCACCCATGACCACACCGATCACGGATTTGTAGAGGGTCGAGATATTTGCAAGAGAACTGGAGCATATTTTGTAGCACTCAACGAGCTTGCACACAAAGCCGGGGAGCAGGGCGTTGAGAATACTCACACACTCAATATTGGAGGAAGTGTGAACATAGGTGGCGTTGTTGTGACCCTAGTTCAGGCTTTCCACTCATCAGGTGTTGGAGCACCAACGGGATTCATAGTTAGATTCCCAAGTAGTTCGTTCTACCATCCAGGAGATACGGGTGTGTTTGCATCTATGTCCTTGTTCGCAGAATTATACTCTCCAATCGACCTTTTTCTGAGCCCTATTGGTTCTTACTTCGTCATGGACGTACATCAAGCAGCCCTAGCAACAAAGCTTCTGAAACCGAGAAATGTCATTCCTATGCACTATGACACATTCCCAGTGATAGAGGCGAATCCTGAGAAGTTCAAGGCTCTTGTATCTGAAACAAGTCCTGACACAAACGTGATTATTCTCAAACCTGGAGAATCAACAGAAATCTAGTCTTAGATGGTGGTCGATGTCTGTATCCCTTCACACTAACTCCCAGAATCATTGCATCAGATATTGCATCTGGCTCCGCTGAGCTGTCTCGTGTCAGGTAGAATGACACCGACCGGCCCGCCAATGTACGAAACCGGGGTGACCCGCTCTTCATCTAAAGGACAAACATCCCCATCAAGCGAGTCCGTTAGGGCTCGTCCTTTTGGTGTTTGGCAGGCAGTTGTTCAGGATGTAACCCGCCCTATGCGCAACACCTCATTGGCTCAGCCTCAGTGCGCCCTCGTGAACGGGACTTGATATTCCTAAACATGATAATCTGTATTTCTTGTGTTATTAGGATTACCACATGGCGCGAATCAGATGGGTTTGAATGACGATATGGTCCATCTGGAAATAGGATAAATGGTGATAACGACATCTTCAAATACGCTGGGGAAACAGCCCCCGTGTACAGCACAGGTGATTAAAGCTCAACTGTGCTTTGCAAATCATCATATCATCATATCACAGCGCCACGTGGACCTCGGCTCTAGACCTATAATGAGTCGTTGAGAACACTGCGCAACGTCTTAGGACGATTATCATTCACAGGATTATCATCACGATCATCATAGAATATGTTCGGGCATGGGTTAGAGTAGTATCAAATGAGGATTTATTCCAATCACAGTCGAGAGGCATAGGCCAGTCGGTGACAAGACGCAGGCAGGTATCACCTCGGTCTGTAAACGAGGTAGCGTGGTAGCAGAAAATAGGAGACGTGTATAGAAATAGGAACAGATTTCGACCAGAGTACAGCTAAGTACGTCATCCGCGCGAGGATAGAGATTGATGGCGTGGTTGACAAGCCTGATGTCGTTGGCGCCGTATTTGGTCAGACTGAAGGGTTACTTGGCGAAGACCTAGATTTACGCGAACTTCAGCGTACCGGTCGTATAGGACGAATTCAGATTGCTATCAGATCAGCACGTGGAAAAAGTACTGGGGAAATTGTAATTCCCGTTTCGCTAAATAAGACTGCCACCGCAATTTTGGCTGCAGCTCTTGAAACTGTTGATAGAGTAGGTCCTTGCACAGCAAAGGTCATTCTCGAGAAATTGGAGGATATTCGTGGTGCAAAGAGACGGAAAGTTGTCAGTAGAGCAATTAGTATATTGAAAGGATGGGAGGAGGACATCTCACCAGGAACTGATGAGATAAAGACTGCCGTTACAAAAGGCAGCAAAGTTCCTGTATCTAAATTTGGGCCAGACAACCTACCTGCTGGTCCAGATGTAGCCAAAAGCAAGGATATCATCATTGTGGAGGGCAGGGCGGATGTGGTTAACCTGATCAAGTGTGGAATCACTAATACTGTTGCCGTAGAAGGCACTCATATTCCAATCAGCATTGCAGAGCTCACAAAGAAGAGAGGAAAGAAAGTGATTGCTTTTCTAGACGGAGACAGGGGCGGGGATTTAATTTTGAGAGAGCTTATGCAAGTTGCAAAAGTAGACTACATTGCTAGGGCTCCTGAAGGCAAAGAAGTTGAAGACCTCACCAGACGCGAGGTGATCAAAGCACTTCAAACCCAGATTCCGGCTGAACAGGCACTTGCGTTAGTCGATGGAAGCAAAGTCAGTCCAAGAAAGCAGAAGCGTGTTATAAGGAAACCCGCTCGCACTCGAAAAGAGCCGAGACGGGTTGAGGAAAGAGGTGAACGGCGAGTTCAATCTAGTAGAAGACCTGCACATAGGGAACCAATAGTCGTTGATGAAGCCTATATTGCGAAAATTGGAGACATCAAGGAGGCGTTCAAAGCTCTCTTGTTCGATGAGAATAAGGAAGTTCTTGTGGAGTGTGGAGTGGCTGAACTAGCAAAGACATTGGAGGAACAAGATGCAGTTCCAGCTATTGTTTTTGATGGAGTAATAACACAACGCTTAGTGGACATTGCCAGTAAGAAACAAACAGAATTCTTGATTGGAGCTGCTATGGCAGACATCGAGAGTAAACCCGATAGCATGAAGATAGTAACATTTGATGATTTAGGTCAATAGTGAAGCTCCTTGGAGCTTCACTGTTCTTTTTTTGCAGCAGACAAGTAATACTCACAATTATCTCGTCGCCTCTTGAATTCATAGTACGGAGCAGATGCGAGGCTCTTCGATGTGACATCAGTCTTGGATGGATTAGAAACAACCGCACAGGTGGAAACCCCATCGGATCCATTTCAGAGAATAATAGGACAAGAACATGCTATTTCTTTGGTTCGTTCAGCTGTGAAGCAACATAGACATGTTTTACTCTGTGGCGTGCCAGGAATTGGAAAATCGATGCTCGCAAAGGCCGCATATTCACTCCTCGATTCACCAAGTGAAGAGATACGACTCAGATACAATCCTTCTCATCCAGACCGACCTGATGTCGTGATTAGACGTCCTTCACAGAATGATCTAGAGTCGGAGTCCAAAGGTGTCAGCATTCATGATACTTTCTATATTACTCCAGACAGGCTCCCTTTTGACATATCTATCAAAATGGGATTTAGATGTCCAGCATGCGGCAGTATTTCTACCCCAGATGAGAACTCATGTGTCAATTGTGGGACTGAGAAACGTTTTGATTGGACACACGGGGAGTCGTATCTTGGTCTATTTAGGATGCTAGAGGTGGTGAGAGAACCCGCACTTAAGACAGTGACAAACCTAGAAGACATTGGAAACAGGTCTTTTCAAGTCACATATCAGCGGACGGAACAAGGTGAGATTCTTGTCACCAGAAAAGGTGTGGCTATGCAGCAGGAACATCCACTGGATGACACAAATCAGCAGGAACGTGTGCTTGTTCCACTTAGTTCAAACCGCTTCATCAAGGTGAGTGGAGCAAGTCCGGTTGAGCTTCTAGGAGATGTAAAACATGACCCATACGGGAGTGCTGAATCATTAGGATTAGCGGCACATCATCGAGTTGTTCCGGGGGCAATGCATGAAGCACATGAGGGGATTCTCTATGTTGATGAGATTGCAGCCCTAGGAAGTTACCAGAGCCATTTACTCACTGCCATGCAGGACCGTGTATATTCTATCTCAGGACACAATCCACTGAGCTCTGGAGCAGCTGTTAGAGTGGACGATGTTCCCTGTGATTTCATCCTGTTCGCTTCTTGTAATGTTGAAAATCTTGTGAATATCCTTGCTCCTCTAAGATCACGGATTCGTGGTTATGGTTACGAAATAATGTTGGCCTCTTGGATTGAAAAGACTCCAAAAACTACCGATGAAATAGTGAGGTTTGTTTCTCAGACTGTGGAAGAAGACGGTCGAATACCACACTTGAATGTTGAAGCAGTGAGAGTTGTCCTAGACATAGCAGAAGAGATGGCTTTTCGACTTGATAACAAAAGAGACTGTTTCACCTTACGCTTGCGCGAGTTGGGTGGTATCATAAGAATTGCAGGAGACTTGGCTGTGCAAGACAATTATGACCTTGTTATGTCAGACCACGTACACCAAGCAAATGTTTTGAGTAGGGGTATTAGTGATGAAAACCCATACTTTATGGAGCAAAAATCTAAGTCTTCTATTAGCAGAGACTATTTCTTCTGAAACATGTAGCAGACCGAGGTGACATCTTGAAAATCGTGAAACGGGTCCTCAAAGAAGGAAAGATTGTCCTGAAGATTGAAACTCTGGATGATCTTTGGCACCTTTACAATGTAGTCGGACCCCGCGACATAATCATTTCAAGAACCTCTCGTCGTGTAAGAATTGGTGATGAAGATAGTAGAAAGCAAGACAGTGTAAGAAAGACTATGATATTGAAACTAGAGGTTGAGGAAGTTGCATTCCACACGTTTTCGAACAGAGTGCGGATAAAGGGAAAAATCCTCGAGGGGCCTGGCGATTTGGTCAGTATCGGTTCATACCACACAATAAATGTTGAAACTGGCGATACTCTGACGGTAATCAAAGAACATTGGCCAGGTTTTATTCTTGATAGGCTCGAAGAAGCAGCAAAGACACAGCTACGACCTATGTGCCTAATTGTGACTCTAGAGGATGGAACTGCGGAGTTATTCTTGGCTGCGGATTTTGGGATTCGTGAGGCTGTTCGTATTCGGACAAGCATATCTAGAAAGAGAGGAGATCAGAAATCGCATGATATATCGATAAAAGAGTTCTTTTCAGACACAGTTCTTGCTCTTCGCTCTCAGCTTGAACAACATGAATTTGGTTTGATTGTTATTGCTGGACCAGGATTTGTCAAGGACCACTTTCGGGATTATCTTGTAGCAGCCAATATCAAGGATTTGCCACCTGTTATAGTAGAAAGTACAAATTCCATTGGAATTCCTGGAGCAAAGGAAATTCTCTTTCGTGGTATCATCTCTAAGGCGGTCACTGAACTGAAAGTAGAAACTGAAACCAGACTTGTAGAAAACCTGATTGAGCATATCTCAAAGGATGATGGTCGTGGTGCATATGGAAATGATGAAGTTTCCAATGCAGTGCAGTTGGGAGCAGTAGAGGAGCTTTTGATTACAGATAAACGGCTCCGAGAAGGAGATGATGACACGCGTCGTTGGATGGATGCATTGATCAGGGATACTGAGAAGACTAGGGGTAAATTTCACGTTGTTTCTACCGACCATCCTGCAGGGGACCAGTTGCAACGTCTTGGAGGAATGGGAGCAATATTACGGTTCAAAATCACTCAATGATTAGAGCGGATCGAACAGAGTCTGCAAGCGATCCCATGTCGGATACTCAAAAGCAATACCAATTTCAAGTTCTGTGATGTCTGAGATAGTGCTTCTTAATGATTCAATTATTTCTTCTAATACCCAAGGTGCTATTTCGATTCGTTTTCGCTTTTCATCTAAATTGAGGAGGTTGCTCGGAACACCTAATTCAGTTTCCAATATTCGAACTATAGTTTTCAGTTCAGATGAGGACAATTCACTTCCATGAGGTGCCCTCACAATACCAAGTATCAATAGAGGGTCCGTGTCATCACGCTCTTCAAATTCACGTATGGTCTGTTCAAGTCTGCGTTCCAGCCTTTTTCTCATCTGAACCGAGTCCTTGAATCGAGCAGAGCAGAAGTGTACTGTGAGGTTCTGGAGATTGTCTTTGGACCATTCTAGGACCTCTAGAGCAGTCGAAGCACTGCCCTCGATACTGGCACCATCCATGTTCACCAGTTTCATACCAAGAGAAACTAATCTATCAAAGTTCGTTTCACTTGCTTCTAGCTCGTTGATATTCAGAAAGGAAACTCCAATATCTTCAGCTCTCTTGGCCAGCTCTATTAGATTCTCCTTTTTCCCAGGTAGAGCAGGAACCTCTATTCCGACAACAATACCGGTTTGGACAGATCGTTGAATTCCAGTCCAATCATTTGTCTGTGGATGGAATCGTATCTCATCAAGTCCGGCTTCTTTCAGTTGTTGAATATCAACTTCACTGATATCTGTCTGACTAGTATAGAGATGAGTATGAAAACCTGTACCGTATTCTTTCTTCAACAACCGTATGTATCCTAGAGTGCGTTCTAATTGGCAGAGTGGGTCACCTCCGCTTATACCGACCCCCTCGCCCCTAATCGC
>JAEOUL010000144.1 GCA_016839345.1 Candidatus Thorarchaeota archaeon
AAATCTCATTTGATAGTCCAAATTATGCCCATGAGATTTCTGCCCAAGTTCTGGAGTCATCTTCTTACTGGGAGGATGAAACACTATTTCGATCCGGTGATAGATTCCGCTGTGAAGTAACAATTGGAACTGATGATGAAACTCTCTCCTTTGTTAATGATTTAGAAATATCTTGTTATAATCCGCTAGATGCTTTATGGTCCCATGAAGTGATTGAGAATTTCAATAGCTCTATACACGTAAGCAATACGATGACACTAGGTCCCAGTAATTCTACTCCCGGAATCTGGAATATAGTTGTGATGTGGTCTAACGGGAGTGAGGTTGCTTTTAGTCACACGACCTTTGAAGTCCACCATCGATTGAATGTTTTTGCGCACACACCGAATATCGAGGTTGAATCAGGAAAGCAGTTCACGGCTGCAATTTATGTTTACGACCAAGATAATGGAAATCCAATATTGGAAGGTGTGTTTATAGTAGGTAATTGGTCCACACACGAAATCGTCTTCAGTCCCAATCTTGCCAAGAGCTGGTTTGAAGCTGATCTCAATACATCTTTGATTGGTACTGGTTCATTTGTAATGATAGTTAGTGCAAGTTTACCCTTCTATGATACAACTGAATTCACAATCAATATCTTAATCCCTTCCTCTGAACCTCTCGCTGCAGTAGCTTTCAGAGCAGGAATTCTGGGGGCGCTTGCAGTAATCATTTTCATCGGAGCTTTTACACTTATTCGACGGTTCTACGTTTCAACAACAACTCGCTGGAATCTTGAGCTACTGTCACTTGAGAGCCGTATTGAAGACGCCAAGAACCTGATAGGAGTTCTAGTTATTCACAGCTCTGTGGGTCTTCCTGTTTACTCGAAGATTATCAAAGGTGGTTTCCATGAAGCCCTCCTCAGCTCTTTCATATCAGCAATCTCTCATTTCCGAACGGAGTTTTCACTGGATGAACCAAAATGGATTGCAATCCCAATCACTGAGGTCATTACTGCAGTACAGACTGAATCATTCATCTGTGCAGCTATTACAGTGGATAGTGCTTCTGATATACAAAAGAGCCGACTTGAATCATTCAGTCTGGAAATTGGTGGTTTCTATGACCATGATGACGAAACAACCAAGCACGTACTCCAGACTCCTAAACGTATGGAACAAATGGCTTTAACTTTTGATCCAATTTTTGACAAACACTTTGATGGAGGTCTCATGAAAAGATATGTTGGAGTGAAGAAAGATCTCCCTGATAGACTTCTTCCTATTGCAAAAGCCATGAATGCTATAGAAATCGACCATGGAGTCTCACCAGACTCAATCATAAAATCTGTTGTAATGCTTGGATTCAATGAACGAAGAGCTCACATGATGGTGCTTGAGGCATTAGATGAAGGATATCTGATTGTAGCCGAAAAGAAACTTCCACTTCCACCAACTTAAGTTTGAGATTGGCCGAAATGTCAATATGTACTTGCTATTTCGATTTCTTAACTAGGTCGATATCTCACTGAAGGAAATCACAATCAAGTATTGGGGTCATCTGGGTCGACAGGAAGAACGGAAATTTCATTGTGATGACACAAAGATTGACATGATAATGAGAGCTGCTCAGAGAATTGATCTGTCTGAGGTATGTAAGTGTACTAAGTTAGAGATTTTGAATTTGGGAAGTAATATGCTAGAGGAAATTGACTTTACTCCCATATCTCAGATTCAATCAATAACGGCAATAAATCTCGAGAACAATCACTTAACATCCCTCGACCTATGGCCGCTAGCAAACTGTAAGTTTCTCACACACTTGAATCTTAAGAACAATCGTCTTTCGGGATTGGACTTAACGCCCCTCTTTCTTAGGGCGTATGTGGAGCTTGATTCTTCAGTAGTGATATCAGCTGATTTCACACTTCGATTCCTTCTCACGAGTGAAAAGCTCAGAGAGAGGTTTCTTCTGATTCGACCTGACAAAGCTCCTTGGACAGCAACTCCAGTCATCATTTGGAATAAGTATGACTTACTTGCTAAAAAGATGGAATGGGCTGAAATTCACAAGAGAATTCAGATGATCTTGACTATGGTTCCTGAGAGCGATTGGTACCCAGCTCAACGTGGATTAATGATGGCGCTATCCCTCGATGAACTTGCTGGATATGATGGAAATCCAAAAGATTTGTTGGATTGGACATCAGATGATATGGATTATCACACAGCTCAGCAGAAGGTTTTTGATAGAGCAATCGATTTGATTGAGGAGCAGGTTGAGAGGGGAGGACCAACACTTTTCCTTGACACAGAAGCAATGAAGACTACCCGTGCTTCGAAACTCATTCCTAAGATTGTTGATGCAAGGAAACAAGAAATGGAAAAGACAGTTGTTCTAACCAAAGGCAGTATGGCTCTTCTGAATTCACTTTGGCTTAGTCATTACGGATTCAAGATTCTAAGTGCAATTGGTGTTAAAAGCACAAAGCATTATGGAACCGGATTAGGTAGAATTAGTGAGAGTCTCGAGGCGCTTGGTTTCAAACTTGCTACAAAGACAGTAGATTCATTTTCCTCGAATATCAACATCGATCCCGTAATAGCATCTAGGAGTTTGAAGAAACATTTGATAAACATCGTGGACCAAGCCTATTCGAATTAACAATATTACCGGCTTCGATACCTTAAATTAGGATTTGCAGAAGCCTTCTGAAATTGAGGTTTCTATCTTTGACTCTGACAAAAAGACGAATCCTTTTCGATGAACCAATAGTTAGAGTAAAGATAAGCAAAGTTAGATTTCCCAAGTGTTGTCCTGTTTGCGGAGCATCTGCTGATAGACTCGCTCGAGTTTCATCAACACCCAAGAGGAAAGTTTGGCTCCGTCCTAGTTGGGATCCCAATTTCAATTCGAAGGGAAATAACCGGCTTGAGAATACTCAGATCAAGAGTCTTCTTGTTGAGGTGTGTGAACTTCATCAGATGTCTGACAATGCAGAACTGAAAATAAGAGGTCTCTCGGTGTTTCTTGCAGCACTCATTATTGGTATCTCACTATTCGCTTTGATATATGCAGGAAGTGATTATTGGCTTGGGCGTCCTGTGAATCCATGGGTGTATTCATACATTGTGATACTCTTCTTCTCACTTCTCTTTGGATATATTGCATTTCGTCCATCCCCTCTCGAAGATTCAATAAAGATAGTAGGATTTGATTTCGAAATGCAGTATGTGTGGCTTCAATTGAAGAATCGTAATTACATGAATCAGTTGATGGCGGAAAATCCAATGTCTATCGAGCTTGTGAATTGGATTGTTAAGGTCTAAGATTAGAGTTCTCGACTGTCTTTGGTTTCATAGTAATCGCAGACTTGAGAAAGCGCACTCACTGCCTCATTGATGTTTCTAAAAACTGGGAGACCCTGTTCAACAAAAACACTCCAGGCTTCAGCTCGTTGGTCTGTATATGCTACTTCTGGTATCGCTACAAGAACTGGCTTATTCTCTTTCTCTACAACCTTCTTGCCAGCTTGTGCCATTACTTTCCAGAATTCTACTAAAACGTCACCTGCACCCATAATAGAGGCTGCTTGATACATATTGTGTACATCTGCTCCAATAATCAATGAATCGAAATTCGCATCGGTCCCTGCTAGACGTATCACTTCTGAAGTGGTCTGATCTTGATAATAATCAGCTGCCAGGTCTATTGGATTGTTAAGTCCTGTACCAACATCGAGAATTAGGGGGTCCAGTTTCTTTATGGTATCTTCAGAAGTTCTTGGAACCTTTAGTCCTTTCTCAATACAGAGGTCAGTCAAGATAACACTGGTTCCACCACTGATTGCAATAAGTCCTACATTTCTTGACTTTGGTTTTGGACTTAGAGAAAACACACTTAGAGTAGCAATCATGTCTTCAAGCGTGTCAACCGTCATGACATTTGCTTGGTGAAAAACTGCATTCCATATTTCTCTGCTTCCTGCAAGTGCTCCAGTATGAGATGATGCGGCAAGAGCCCCTTCTGATGACCGTCCGCCCTTCAGAACAACCAGAGGTTTCTTACTTGCGAGCCGTTTCATTGATTCTAGAACACTTCTTCCATTCTTCGCTCCCTCAATATATGCACCAATAGTATTAGTTTCATTGTCTTCCAAGAAATAATCTAGAAGCTCCTGAGGCGTGATATCCACTTGATTGCCAAAGCTGAACACCTTACTGAAACCCACTCCTGACTCAACACCAGCAGTGTAGGCTGTTATTGCGACCCCACCTGATTGAGAGAGGAAACCAACATCTCCGGAGAGTCTTTTAATTGTAGGCATGAATGCGAATCCTTTCTTGGGATACATCAATCCCATGCAATTTGGTCCAAAAGCCCTCATACCTGTTTCATCAAGTATATCACGAATCTCAATTTCCCTCAGCTTGCCCTCTTCAGTTCCTAGTTCCGAAAATCCGCTAGTGAATATAGTAACTCCGCGGACACCTTTCTTGTGGCACTCCCTCAAGGTTTCTGGTACTGCTCTATACGGGACTCGAATAATGGCATAGTCAATATTTTCAGGAATGTCTTCAATACTTGTTAGTATCTTGTGACCCAAGACTTCTCCTCCGCGCCTTGAAACAAACCACACTTTGAGGTCGTGTTCCCACTGGAGCATTGAGTGTGCCCAGTAGTACCCCATGCTCGCAGATACTCCAATTACTGCAACTGATTTAGCGTCGAGGACATCAGATACCTTAGGTCTCTTCAAATGTGTCATCAAGGTGTCTCCGGCTAGAGCCGTGGAACTTGCTTCGCGATTTAAGAGTAACTGATTGACAAATTAAATCAAATAAGAAGGTGTGAGGAGAAGGCGTCGGCGAAGTTTATGGGGATCGATGCATCACTGTACTCGCCTGCGGAAACGAGTATGACAGTCTCAATGGACATATCGAGGATAACCGATGTAATTTCTTGTGGCCGACGCCTCTACGCCTTCATACTATTAGCTATTAATATAATATGTGTGTATATATGAGGAACGCGCTGATTAACAGTGTGTGCTCTTTTCCTTAAGGATACTTGAACCAGTTTCTTAATATGCAGTGACCAAAACGAGTGAATTATGCGTCGCGCTCTTGTCTTGGTGATTGCATTCTTTCTTCTTTTTACGGTGCCAGTTAACGGTAACTTGACTACATCAATGAACTGTGAATCTTTTACACTGAGCCAAGGTCCCTTACCCATCGAGAGAAATTGGACTACAAAAATAGTAGTTGCCGGTTATGAGCAATCTTTGATTAATGAATCCATTCTTTTACAAGACATGCCAACAGATCGAGTCTATTACTCGGATGAAGTCGAAATTACCTACAACATAGAATATGATGTTACGTATGCAGATGCTATGTTTTTGAATAATCTACGACAAGTGATGCTGGAGAATTCGATAAATGGTTCCGGTACAGGAACAAGATTAGATGAGAGTGCACTGTTGTATCAGAAAGATCACTTAGATGAACCGCAGAGAATCTTTTATCCACGAGATGGAAGGGTTATTGATGCATATGCAGTTGAGGACTGGCTTGAAGAAAATCCCTTTACTCCAAAGCCTGGTCTCGGATACACACTCTATCTTGTGAACTTCTCAGACTTCGATTCGATGGATCACAGTCTGGAACATTGGTATGACTATCATCCAGCTGATTCAGATACGGGAGAGGAACAAGACTGGTTCAGACTGGAGTGGGATAACGCGCTAAATCCAGATGTGACAATGGATCATCCTTTCTTTGGTGGAAGATACAACACCTATGTTGTGGACCCAAGCGCTCATCAATGGTATTTGAAATGGTGTCGAATTTGGTGGAGTGCATTCATATCCACTGAGTACGATTTCTGGACAGAAGACCTAGAGGATAAGGTTGGAACACTAAATCTTGAGTCGCCATCAGACGTTGATGCATTGAATCAATACCTACAAGAATGCATATGGGATCCAATCAACCAACTCTTCTACCCATATCAACACGAACCAGCAGCTTATGTTGAATCAGGAACTCTCAAAGGACTAGTATTTTGTATGGATGTAGCTGATGGCGTTTCTATTGAGAGTTTAGAGTGGGTCACCGATTCTGATATGCAGAAAGCACATCTAGAAGAACTATACCCATTCATTAACTGGACTGTTGATATTGAATTCTTAGACATTGATAATGAGCTACTTTGGACAAATCTGTTCTGGATGTATGCGACAGTTGAGCCAGATGATACTACCGTTGTGGATGGCTATGCAATGTTTGAGTCGATTCGCACTATAATGAAGCCACAATACACTGTTGATGACGATAACATCAATGTCTTTGGTGTCGTGTTCATAAAACAGCAAATGGAGATGCATATTGACGGTCAAACATATACCGGTCTTGGAGGCGGAGGCCAAACAGTAATTTGGAAATCCTGGGAACGATACTATCGTCCAGATGGAGTCACACCCAAGGACGGAATCTCATCGGTGCAGTTGCATGAAACTATGCATGCCATTGGATTTCACCACTCTTGGCAACATGAGCGATATTCTAGCGACTTCTCATGGGGACCAATGGGCTACTTCGCGTATCATAATGGTACGTCAACCTTTGACAAGAACTGGGTTCAAGGTACATACTTGGATCAAATGGAAGCAATACTCTGGGATGAATTTCTTTCTGAGCAAGCCGATTTGGGTGCTAGTGAACGTCCAGAAACTCTGCTGGCCGAACAAAAAGCTGAGGAAGCCTTTGCTAGTGCAAGAGCCTATTACAAAGAGATGAACTGGCTAGACGCATATCAGGCTCTCTCAGAGGCAAGTGAATGGATTCGTCGAATGGTTTTCTCGCAAATTGATACAACACCTCCAACAATTAACTCGTGGGGGACAATTCCTGAAAGCGTAGGAACTGAAGAATTTCTTTACTGGGTAGACATAACTGATGACATAGCAGGAATAGAGAACGTCACCCTGTACGTACAGGTAGATCAAGGCGACATACAGATTTTTCCATGCTCAAATGTTAGCTCTGTCTGGTCTGCTACAGTTCAGCCGCTTGATCATACTACAAATCTGACTATGTGGGTTGTAGCTTACGATTGGGGGATGAATGTAGTCCAAGGAGGAGTAGTACAATTTAATGGCGGCGGATTCCTTACTGAGATTCTCATACCATTGGTTGCTGGAATTTCACTTGCCTGTACGATTATAGTCATCGGTGTTTATGCTATAAAACGGAAACAGTGATTATTCAATCACATATTTCGATTTATCGAAAAACCTGACGATTTCTATGACGTACATCTATTCATATAGAGGTAAATCACTACTCAAGCATCCAGTCGACATTAGTCGAATACATGCCTATTCAGGAGACCATCCAATGAAGTATAAGAAAAAGATAGGTTTGCTTCTTGTGCTTATGCCCTTGCTTCTAGGCACACTCATTACTCCTTACGATCCAACGGACATAGCACAGGAAACTGCGGAAAGCAAAACTGTCGAGCTCTCAAATGGAGAGACGCTCCAGATCGCTCCGGATGAGGTTCTACGGGAGTATTCACTTTCAGATGCTCCATCAGAGCTCTCAGGAACTGGTGATTCATTATTAACCGATGAATCAGGACTAAGAATTGATACGTTTACTGGAGAAGACTTGTATTATGATTCCGCAGGATCAACAATGACAACAGCCAATCTCTCAGTTCCTCTGGGTGATGGTTGGGAAGGATACGATGTCTTTACTAACATAACAAGTATCACAGAGAATCGAACTTGGATAGAGAACTCCGGGCTCGACGACGCGTCACACTGGACTTTCACTTATCATGATGAAGAATCAATATTTGGACCTTCTTACACCAATGGTTTCACCTCTCAGCAAACAAGTGGTTATGCGTACTTCGAAATGGATGGGTATTACTACGACGCTGGTGGTGGTCTTTATGGCGACTGGTATGATGTTGGTGACAAGGCATACATGGTTCAGAATCTTACGATAGATCGTGGTGATGTTACTTCAATTGGTATTTCTCTAGATTATTGGGGTGATGTTGCTTGGGGAATTATGACTGGATTCTTTGAGCTATTCGTTTCAGTTGGAGACCCAGATAATGGAGGCACATACTTGTGGCATAAGTCATACGATGCATTTCAGGATGACCTCACATGGTATTCGACTGGATATATTGAAGTAGATGCGTCTGCAATTACTCTTCCGAATGTATCAATATGGGCTGGTCTTAGAACAACTGCTTTTGAGTGGTGGCGGCCGGATATTAACCCACGGGGTAGATTGGATAATATCTTGATCTACGTAACTGCAAAAGCCACACCAGAAGATGTCAACCTCAAGATGAATGGTGTTGATGTTGATAATGTCTTAGAGGGTTCAGACCCTGTCTATGGTCTTGGAACTGCATGGTACCGACCAACTATACCTTGGACACATGGAGCCGCATATGCTAACTTTTCATGGATTCCAACTCCCTATCCTCCAGATCCCGATTTTGATATCAACGTTGACCTAGATGTTGATGTATGGGTATATGCTAGAAGATTGAACACACCGACGATTAATAATACTGAACTAATCACATTGGGTGACAACTATGTTGTAAGCAATGCTACGGATGTTAGTTGGGAAACTAATTTCTACGTCGCAGTACCGGGAGGATATGGATCCAAGTATTTCTTCAATACAACCATTCCCCTGAATCGGGATGTCTACTTTGTATCTGAACCCTATCACAGATATACGAACCTTACAAGTGGATGGAATCTAGGAAATCCTGGAGATGGTGAAGTCAACGTTTCAGTCTATGAAGTCCCAATTTCAGATCCAAATGGATTCTGGATGATTAGGAGTACATCACCGAATATGATAACCAACCTACAATTGTGGGATGATGTTGGAGGTCAATGGATTCAGAGTAAGACGTTCAGAGCAAATGAAGACACACAATTTAGAGCGATTTTACCCACCTCCTATCAAGGTGATACAGTTACATTCACAGTATACGATTCATATGGTCAAGTTTGGGATACATTGGTAGCTGTTGTAGACAGTAATGGTTATGCAGTGACTTCATTCGTAAATCTTGATGCCTTCACTGCCCGAGTCGGTTCTTGGCAGGTTCAAGCAGTTGTTGACGATTCCACATCAGGAGGATCAATTCATAATATCGGCTTCTTCAGTCGTGGATTTAGTATCGATCATTCAACTCAGTTGAGCGTGAAATATCCTGTTGCAGGACGTATGTCATGGAGTTACAACGTGACCTATGGGGATTTGGTCTTTCTTCAGTTTAGAGTAAATGATACCGATAATGGTGATCTTCTTGCAGGAGGTGTAATGACTTACACTGGCGGCTTCGGTGATGGATTTGTTAACGATATGGGAACTGGAGAGTACAGTGTTACGTTCAATACAGGTCTATATCCATCGAATGGTCAATATGATGTCAATCTCTTTTGGACTAAGGCAAACTACGATACACTATCTGAAACATTCACTGTTAATGTAGTATATACAACAGATCTGTATTCTTCTGATGCGCCTGGTATCGATGTCCCCAGTGGATATGATGCAGAGTTCCATCTCTATTTCGAAGATATGCTCTCTCAACCAGTCATAGACGCTACCATAAGTTGCAACTGGACTCAATCATACTCTTTTGTGGAAGAATCCCCAGGTAACTATTTACTTAGTCTAAATACAACTGGTGTCCCGCTTGAAGTATATCCAGTTCTTATTACAGCATCAAAGAACTATTTCGAAACAACAACTATTATTCTCACTGCAAATGTACGAGAATTACATACCTCTGCTATTCCGTCCAACAGTCTCTTGTCACTTCCTGTTGGCTATACAACCTCTTTTACAATCACCTACCGAGATACAGATCTTAAAGCTCCTATCTCTGGAGCTGCAGGGTATATCAGTTGCAACTGGTCTGATATTCATGAGAGTGGCGATCAGAACTACACTGTAACTGAAACTGCAACTGCAGGAGTCTATGAGGTCGTCATTTACTCGATGGATGATGACATACTGGATTCATATGATGTTCTATTCAAAGTTGAACGATATGGAGCACAGAACCATAGTTTCATTGTGACAGTTGAGCTGAGAACTCATCTAACATCATTGTATCTCGATAATTCTGTCGATCCAACTCCCTATACAGGCAATATCACTGTAAACCTTGTCTATTTCGATGTAGATGCTGATACAGGTATTGTAAATGGAACAACTCTAGGTGGATATGTTGAGTTAATCATTTACAGTCCAACCCTTCCATCACCAGTCTTCTATGTAGACAGTATATCCCTGGGTGGTCTCTACAAGATTCTAATTCCTGCAAACCAGTGGGGAGATATTGGAAGCATTAAACTAGATATAACAGCAAATTGGATTGGTGTCAACCTCAAATATGATAATCTTTCACTGTCAACATCGGTTATCATTACTTCCGCTCCGACAGACATCTTCATTGGAGAGAGTCCAATTGCCACCGCGTTTGATGAAGATGTATCGTTTAGCATCATTTACTATGATGTTGGTGGCGCCACTGGAGTAGTGAACAATACAGGACCATTTGCTGGTAATGTACACATATACATTGATGTCCTCACTCCAGGGCAGACAATCACTCAGGCTGATATGTTGATTCTTGAGATTGATTCAACAAATAATCCGGGAGAATACAGAATCACCTTTGATACTGCATTACTTGCTGGATTGGGCGAATGTGAATTACGGATTTGGTTAAACTGGACACCTGGTGCTTTACCATACTACCAGAACCAAGTTATTGTCATCACAGTTCATGCTACTTATCGATTAACCACAGTTGACTGGAATCCACTTCCACTCACACCATACGATGAGATTGTCAATCTCACTCTGACTTACCGTGACTCTCTTACAGGAGATCCTATTTTGAATAGCAGCCAGCTCTCAATCACAATTCCAGGATACTCATTCAATATCTTTTATGACGGTGATGTGACTGGTATCTTCATTATTGAAATTGATACATCTGTTTTTATTCCTGGAAGTCATACATTCACAATCAATGTAGAATGGACAGGTCCTCCCTACTATCAAAACCGAACAGGCGTAGAGATTCACATCTCCATAAGAGAACGTTATACAGACCTCACTCATGGAACATATTCGCCAATAGAATATGGACGTACTCTGCATCTCAATTTCACCTATAGAGATCTTGATGATTATTCATCAGTAAATATGGCCGGAGGTACGCTGACTCTTGATGCATGGCTCTTCACCTATTACACTGTAGACGATTTAGGTGCAGGGCTTTATACACTGCATCTTGATACAAGTGCATTTGGAGCCATTAATACCTTTACTGTCAATGTATCTATTCTGTATGGAGGAGCTAGATATTGTGCAGATGCAACTGATGTGTTTTATTTGACATTAGTTGTTAGACGTACACAATTAACCAGCGATTTGCCAGATCTTGCCCCCTTCCAGACACAAGCTAATATCACAGTATACTATATTGATGATAGTACTGGTGCTGGAATCCCTGGTGCGACTGTGACTGCATTCTGTGCAACAGCCGCAATACCTTTGCAACTCGGAGTCAACTACGATGTAGATGACAATCTGGATGGCTCCTATACTCTTCATATTGACACTGAAGCATTGGGTAATTTTGGTCCATACACCATCACGATAACTGTTTCATGGGATGCTGGTGAACCTTTCTACCAGACCAGAATACGTAACGTCGATATAGAAGTATCCCATAGACCCTCGACAATATCTGTTTCAAAGTCACCACTAAACACGCCACTACTTGCGAATCTCACCTTTGAGATTACAGTCACTGATGGTCTAGATGATTCTGGGATTTCTCTTGATAAATCAAATCTACTGTTGACCCACAATGGTGGAACGGTCATTACAATTAGCCAATATTCCCTCACTGGATCAAATGGAGTCTATACGATATCAATGAATTCTCTAGTCTTGACATCTGAGCTAGAGGATGACTATCCACTCTCAATAAAATTCGTTTGGGGTGATACATCTCCATATTATGCTAACGCGACAACTTCAACTGAGGTCACAATCATCGCCAGATTTACACAAGCCAGAGTACTACAAACACCTCCTGGCTATTACTTCTTCAACATAAGTGCTCTCCTCGAGTTTAGTGACTATTTGACTGGATCTCCGCTTTCTGGAGCAAGTATGACAATAAGATGCCTAAATACAACTAGTTTCACTCACTGGGAGATTGACAATTGGGATGGAACTTATTCAGCTCTGATTGATTCAAACAGTTTAGCAGGGTTAGGACGATACTTCTTCGAGGCTAATTTCACTTGGTTTGGATTCCCATACTATCGGAATGTTACTGGTGTTTCATTCAGTATTACTGTAAACCCAGTTTCAACCTCACTGAGCTTCGTACTACCAGAGGGTGTGACATACTATCTAGGTGAGGTTGTCTATGCAAATATTACATACACATCGATAGAGTTTGGAACTGGAATAGAAGGTGCGACCATTACATCTGATTGGGAGTTACTCTATCCAACGAATACGACCATTACATGGATAACTGGTGGCATATATCAGATGGCCATTAACACATCAACACTCAATGCTGACATATATCGTTTTACCGTGAACGCAACTAAGTTCCTACACTTGAATCAATCTATATCTGTAGACATAATTCTTGCAGCAATTCCTATTGATATAGAATTGATTTTCTCTCCCACTAATCCGTCATGGGGTGATGTCGTCGAGTTTCAGGCAAATGTGACCATTGTGCTTCCCGGAATGAGTGGAATGCCTGTTATTGGTGCGTATGTAAACTTCACAATGGCATCAACTAGTTTCCAAATGATTGAGCATACGGATGGACTCTATAACTGCACAGTACCAACGTCTATGTTCACATCCGGTGAGTACACGATTACAATAGAATCAATCCTTCTCAACTATGAAACTCGATTGAAAGATTTCCAGATTAGAATCGAAAAGATACCTGCGAAAATTATTGCATCTCTTGACCCAATTACTGCAGTGAACGGAGAAGATGTTACAATTGAGGTTGACTATCTAGTGTATTCCGATAGTAGTCCAATCGAAGATGTCGGCCATGTTACTTATAGCTGGGTCGGAGGTACTGGAATACTGACTTGGTCTCTTGTTGATGGAAAGTACATTGTAACCTTTGAAGTAGCAGGTGTAATTGTGGGAACTTATCAAATCTTGGTACAGGCATCATCAGACAACTTCAAGACAGTTAGCACTAAATTGACCATCGAGATTACTGAAATCGCGACTGAGATTATTCCTATCAGTCCTAGTGTTGTTACCGTAAACTTCAGAGACATCACGAATATCACAGTCTATCTGAATAACACGGATCTTAATCTTCCAGTTGATGGAGCAAATCTAACATATGGTGTAGGTTCAATTGTTGGTCAATTGACTGAACTTTCTACTCCAGGATATTATAGCGCCTACATTAATACGGTGAATCTAAGTGTGCAAGAATGGACTGTGTCAATATCAAGCGATAAGCCTGGATTTGCGCCATCTCTGATACAGTTCACCCTTAGAGTTGAAACAATTGAAACCGAAATCGAGATTCTCACATCTGCGACAATGGCTGGATTCTATGGAGAGAATGTAACCTTCATTTTACAGTTCACAGATACTCACGCTGATGAAGGAATTCCAGGAGCCATTACCAACTTCACTCTTGAGCATATTCGTGGTTCTCTAATAGATTTAGGTGATGGTACATACGAACTGACAATTGATACCTCCGTTGTTGCTGCTGGAAGGATACCGCACGATATCACTCTAACATTCAGAAAAGAAAACTATGATTACGCCTATGGCCTCGTAAAACTCTTGGTCAATCCAATTCCAACATCTATTATTGGAGAAGTGGATGCTGTATTTCCAGTTTATGACAATTACACTGTATTATTCAATTTCTGGGACGAATTGAATGGCGTCTGGATTACAGATGCTACAGCGACTGCGAATTGGGACTTTGGTCTAGTAAGTCTCACAAATCTCGGAAACGGATCGTATATGTTTGGACCTACTGAAGCGGACTTGGCTGGTGCATTACCTGTACGTTCAACACCCTATGCGATTGCCATATCTCTCTCACGAGGTAACTATTCAAGAGTAGATACGCCGTTTGAGTTGACCATAAGAGAAATCGCAACTGAGGTGACATTCGAAGCCCCAACTGGGGTAATTCATGTTGGAGATACATTCCTTCTGAACATTACTTACTTTGACATTGATCATGGAGTGCCAATTACAGATGCTGAATTTACATTCTATCTAGATAATTTACTTCGTGAAACGGAGCTCGATGTAGACTGGGGTAATGGTACATACACCTTTGCCTTCAATGTGCCAAACCTCGCTTTCTATGCTCTCCGTATTGAAGTTTCAAAAATTGATTATTCTGCAAGTTCTGTAGAGTTGGATATCTATTCTGAACTGAGTCCTGCTCAGCAGGCTCTTGTCATGAGTTTCAGCTATGGTACAATGGCTCTTGTAGCTCTAGCAGGTCTCGCAGCTTTATACTTCAGAGTGTTATCCGTTCCCAAACTATTACGAATCATTAGGAAGATGATTTCTTTGCTAAGCAAAGGTCGAATTCCTAAACCTGCGGATGTTCCAGACAGACGAGAGTTGTTACTCTCTATTATGAATGAGGATCTTCAACCTGTAGGTCTCAAGAAATCGATGGATGACATTGCGTTGTCCACAGTCGATGTGACTGTCATGGATGTAGAGGATCTTCTAGCAGATCTTGCTACAGTCGTAGGGTTAACTCCAGATGATGTTGATACTCTTCGTCAAGACCTTGATAAGATGAGACCCAGTGAGAGAGCTGGATTCATCAATGAAGTCCTAAAACAGGAGAGGTCACGACGAGCCCGAGAGCTAGCTGAAGCAGAAAGACTAGTCGAAGAAGGTGCTCCCGTTGAAGTGGAAGAGGAACAACTCTCTGAGGAAGAGCTCGCACGCCTTAAGGAGCGCTTATTGAAGATGGGAATAGAAGAAACAGAAGCCGACTTAATGATAGAGCAAGCTCGGCATTTGACTCGTGCAGAAATAGAAGCACTACTCAGCGAGATAGGAGGTTTGGAAGAATGAAGAACGTACGATTGATTCCACTTGTATTCCTCTTAGTACTCATGATAGCTCCAGTGTTTGTCGTTCCTCAGGCAGTACTGTCCCAAACGCAATCTGATAGTATAGGTACTGAGGAAGACACCAGACTTGTGGATATTGGAAATGGTGAGTATATTGAACTCGCTCCAAATGAAGAGCTTCACAGATATGTTCTCTCGGATCAAGGTTGGACTGGTTGGAGTGATATTAGCTCACCACTCATTGGAGCAGAGTTTGGAAACAGCACGAATATCTTCAATAACCAGCAAATGGTGTATACACCTTCAGGAGGTACTACCAATCTACAAACCGATATCTCCTTGGGTAATGACTGGGAAGCCTATGAGGCTCAAGTTAGTATCACAGATATGACAGAGAATCGTACATGGATAACTAATCCAGGGTTTCAGGGTGGAGATTCAGATTGGGATAGCTCACCATACTCTACAACAGGCTATAGTGATGTTGACGCATATTGGCTCGAGGATGGTCATGGTGAAGGTGATGACTGTGTGGAAGTTGACATAAATTCTGATGATAATAATGCCCCCTACTATTATGATGAGAATGATAGAGCTTGGTACAGACAAGATACAACTGTCAACCGAGGTTCAGTGGTCTGGGCTGGTCTGAAACTTGATTATTGGGCTGATACGGTAGATGATACTCACTATGGAATGACTGGATCATTTAGGATCTATGCTATGATTGAAACTGTAGAAATTTGGAACATGGTCTTCGGTGATATTGGTGCTGAAGAAACTTGGTATTCATCTGGCTTAGTTTCAATCAATCCAGCGATCTTTAACCTTCCTGGTGATACTTCTGTGAGAACTGAAGTCGGATTACTATCACTAGCTTCTGTGGGGTATGCTCCAAACATACATCCGAGAGCAAGATTTGACAATATCGAATTGTATCTGAAAACCTATGTTGACGCTAGCGAAATCAACCTGGAAATGAATAGCCTAACTATCAGTGATGGAGCCGTCAGGGGAGTGTGTTCAATCACCCAGACTCCTGGAACTCCATGGACTACTTCACCTGTGACTCTAACATTCTCTTGGACTCCAATCCCATCCACACCTAATCCTGACGCTGAAATTCACATTGACTTTGATATTGATGTCAACATGTTCGCTCGAAGGTTAGATATTCAGAGCCTTTTTGAAATCAGTCCAACAGCTTATGGTGAAAGATTTGCAATTTCAAACGGAACAGATGCACGCTTCACATCATACTTTAGAGCTGATATTCCAGATGGCTATGCAAATCTCTACTACTTCAATGAAACTCTACCATCGAATCGTGATGTGACCTTTGTAGCCCAGCCTTTAGCTCCAACTACAAATCTCACATCTGGTTGGAGTGGTGGAGCTCCAGGGGATGGCTATCTTGATGTAACAACTTATGAAATCACAACAGAACCAGGTCGGTATGGATACTGGCGTATTCTTAGTCAGTCGCCGAATATGATTGGAGACCTTGATCTTTGGGACCCAGGAATTCCTGGTTGGTCGCGTGATGTGAACTTCAGAGCTGGTGATGCAACCCAGATACGAGTCTATACAGGAACACAGTTTACGGGCTCGCAGGTTAACTTCACGGTGTATCAGCCAGATGCGTCTGTGTGGAATACATATACTGCAATTGTGGATGGTTCTGGTTATGCAACTACAGGATTCTTCACCCTTACTGGTGCATCTGCTCCAGCAGGCGACTGGATGGTCCAAGCTGTAACTAATGATATCGGTGTTGCTGGTGACTGGACTTCAGTAGGGTTTTTCAAGAGACCATTCAAGATTACACATGCTTCTGATCTTACTCTAACATATCCAAGCGATGCTGTAGGAACAATGTTGACAAATGTCACTTTTGGAGACCTTCTTCTAATCATATTTGAAGCAGAAGACACCGATAGTTCAGTTCTTGTTTCAGGTGGTACTCTGACTCTGGACTGGGTCTTGGGAGTTGATACATTCGATGATAGTGGAACTGGAGAATACACAAAAGTAATCGATACTTCTGCCCTTCCCGGAAAGGGACAATACGTCATGGATCTAGATTGGACCCATCCAAGTCATGATCCTTCATCTACTGCATTGACTATCAATGTGAACTATGCAGCAACCCTGACTTCTCCCCAATATCCTGGTATATCTGGTCCAGTCAACGATGATCAGACTTTCACTGTTAGCTTTGCTAATGTTAATGGAACAGGAATTACGAGTGGAAATGTCTGGTGTAATTGGTCCAATCCATACGTCATGACACCATTAGGTTTCGGTATATACGAGTTTGTTCTAGATACATCTGGTGTGGCTATTGGTGAATATCCTATCGAGATATTCGCTACAGGATCGTATATTGAACCTCAGAACTTGGTGATATACGTAGAAGTGCGTGAGATATACAATTCCATCTCTTACACTTCTAATCAACTTTCAATTCCGCTAGGCGAGGCTGGATCATTCCTCTTCACTTGGATTGACACAGACCATGACACACCAATTTCGGGTTCAGCTGCATCCATAACCTGTAACTGGACTAGTTTCCATCAATTCGGTGAAGATAACTATACGGTTGTTGAAACGGGCACACCTGGTGTATATAACATAACAATCTACACTGAGAATGATGATCCTCTGACAGTTGGTGATGATCTATATACGGTGACTTTCAATGTAATGAAGGGTAACTATCAAAATCATACTTTTGATATTGGGGTAGAGATTAGAAAGAGGAATACCCTCTTTGTTCTTGACAGTCCCATATCTCAGACTCCATACGGAGATATAATCAGTGTACTTGTCTTCTATCAAGACACCGACCTTCGTGTCGGAATCACAAATATTACAGGAGAGGTTCAAATCACACTCACCTCCCCAGGAGTATCAAGTCTTGTATATTCAAGTTCGGTATCCACACTTGGAGATGGGCATTACAATATCACATTCCTGAGTGATCAATGGGGTAGTATTGGTTGGAAAAACCTGATTATATTCATTGAATGGACTGGTGCAGTTGACAAGTATTATAGTCAGACAATCCTAACATCTGCCAGGATCACCGGAACTGATACGGATCTGTTCTTGGAGTTAGCTCCCACTGCAACCTACTTCCAAGACTCATTCAACTTCACAACGGTCTATTGGGATGCTATTGGTTCCTCAAGAATTGATAATGACACAGATAATGTATTCCTCCTGATTACAGCTCTTGATTTGGGTCACTCAGTCACAATGAGTGACTTTACTCATTATGAATCAGAATCAGTACCTGGAACGTATGTGTTCCTTTTAGACAGTTCATTATTCCCAGATACAGATACATTCAGATTCCAGATTGATTTCATGTGGAGAAAGGGTGCGTCACCCCTATATGAGAATCAAACAATGGTCGTTTCACTCATAGTTCTTGACAGACCTACACATGTTGAGTATTCCCCAGTGGATACGACTCCATATGAGGAGTGGGCTGACCTGGTGTTCAACTTCAGAGATACACTGACTAACACGAAAATACCTGATTCTGCTCAAATTCAGATATCTATCAATGAACCTGGAGTCAGCTTTGTTGTATCCTACAATGCTGGTACAATGGAATTCACTGTAAGCATCGATACAGGAACCCTTGCTGGTATAGGTACGCATGTTCTCCACCTGAATGTGACATGGACTGGCGTGCCATTCTATGCGGCTGTTAGTAGTCATCCATTTACAGTGACCGTCATTCTGAGAGCCACTCAGTTGACTCATGAATCCTTTGCACCCGGCCAGTGGGGAAACAATGTTACGATTGAGTTCATTTACACAGACCTTGTCGCAGGTACAACATCAGGTATGACAGGGACACTTACCTTAGATATTAGTGCATCTAAGTATTCAGTCACCTATCTTGGAAATGGGCATTATCAGGTCATTCTGAATACAACAGCATTCGAATCTGATGGGGTCTATGTGATTACAGCTACAATCGAACACACAAACTCCAACTATGCGACCGCAATTGAGGTGTTTGATTTCCAGATTCTAACACGCTCAACACAGATTGGATATGACACTCCTGATCCTGCCCCATACCAGTCTAATGTGACCTTCATTGTGACTTATGTCGATGATAGCACTGGTAGAGGTATAAGTGGTGCAAATCTTGCTGTCACAGGTAATGCAACAGGTAGCTTAATTCTTGGCTCGACCTACTGGATTACGTATATCGGCTCTGGTCAATATCTCATTGAGATTGATACTATTGAATTAGGACCTCCTGGTGTATTTCTGCTATCCGTGTCAGTAGATTTCGATGGAGAACCGTTTTACCGCCCTCAGTCAGTAGATGTAATAGCACGAGTGACCGTTCGAACTACTCAGATTCTGATAACACAGACACCTGGTGATGTGCCCTTCTTAGAAGATGTGGTCTTCAAATTCAAGTACGAAGACTTTCTGCTTGGAACTAAGATATCTATCACAAAAGCCAATATTACACTGAGTCATGGTCCAACAAAGATTGTCATAGCAGATATCGACTATGTCCTGAATGAGTATTCGACGTACTATGAGATTTCATTTGCTTCTACTATACTCAATCCTACATCTCTGGTAACTGGTTATGAGATTCAGCTAGCCATCACTTGTAGTGGTGAACCATATTATGCATCAAGAGACACTACAACTCGTGTCACAACAACCTATAGACCAACCCAAATTCTCTTCCCATTAGTTGTTGACACTCCATACTATGACAACATCACTATCGAGTTGAGCTACATTGACTATCTCACAGGTACTGGTATAGATGATGCAACTCTGGTCATAACTAGTGTGAACTGGTCTGTACCCGAGTATCAGCTTATCAGAGAGGGTGGCGGCACATATAGAATTCTAATCAACAGTAGTATCTTTGGGGATACTGGAACTGTTTACTTTGACATAACTCTAAGTAAGACAGGTTCGCCGTTCTATGCGGAACGAACCGCACTTAACGTACCTGCATCTGTCAAAGAAGTTCAGACATCATTAGTTGCTGAAGCTCCACCCGCCGGTAGTACAGCTGTTGGAGTTCCAATTGAGGTTATTCTTACTCTGAAAGACTTCGATCATAACAGACCATTGACAGGTGCAACAATCTCAAGCAATTGGACAATCCTATTTGGTACTAGCTATCAATGGGAGGAGGTTGTTGGTGAAGTGGGGGTATACAAGATTACTCTCGATACAACAGGCTTACTTGCAGAAGAACATGTGTTCCAAGTTTGGGCATCCAAGCTGTTCTATGAGATTGCAATCACAACTGTTTCAGTGCAACCTGGAGCCGCGACTGTTGAGATATTCTTGTCTCAGACAGCCTACTATGGTGATTGGGGAGAAATTCTCAATGTTACGTTTGAAGTCCGCGAACCATACTATGATACTCCAGTGACTGGAATGACAGCCACACTACTTTGGAATGGAGACTTACATCCTGTTGCTGAACTTGGCTATGGTTGGTATGGAATACTCCTTGACACTTCTCTGGAAAACTTTGGAATTTATGAGCCTCAGTTTACAGTTACCAAAGAATTCTATCAACAACGACAGAAGTCATTCACATTGGTTGTGTCAAAAGCAACTGGACAGATTCTTCCAGAGTTTTCATTCTATGATGTGGTAATTAATACAACCGGAGGTTTCATTGTATATATCAATGACACCGTTTCAAACGAACCAGTTATCGGTGCGACTGTGACCTATGAGTGGAATGAAACAGTATATCCAATGGTTTTCACAGGGACTCCTGGGTACTATAGTGGATCAGTTGATGTCACTGGATTTAGTATCGGTCCATATCTACTCACAGTAAGAGCTGTTTCGATAAATCACATATTCTTGGAAGCGATAATAGACATCAATGTTGTACCTATCCCAACTACTCTTGAACTGGCTGACGGTCGTACTATATTGAATGTGTTCTTTGGAGAAATAATTGAGATTCTTGTCATCTACAATGACACATACTATTCAGAGCTCATCCAAGGTGCTCTTGTTTCATATACTATTGGAGAAATAACTAGGAATCTCACAGAGCAAACTAACCATACTTACTTAGCTCAAATTGATGTCAGCTCACTTGCTTCACAATCAATCTACCTTCGCCTTGTGGCTGTGAAAGATGGCTATGCTGTAGGTCTAAAGTCCATCATTGTGACTATACTACCAATTCCTACACAGACATCAGTGGATAAGACTCTCATTTCAGCATACTTCGGTGATACAGTGAACTACACATTCTATTATAATGATACACAGCATAATCTACCAATTGTCGGTGCCAATGTTATTGCTAGCTGGGATGGAGGTTCAGTTGCAGTTGTTGATTTACTCAATGGTTATTACTTCGTGGAGTTTGCAATCTCTCTTACAACACCAGGTCTCTATGATCTTGTTGTGCGATTTGACCTTACAAACTACACTTCAAGGACAATATCTACCAAGATTGAAATCTATGCAACTCCTGCAGTGATTATTGGACCCACTCAATATGATATACCAGTGAATGATACTGTAAGTATTCTTTACGAGGTTCAAAACCAGCTCGATAGTTCAATGATAACTGATGTAATCGGGATTGCATACTCGTCTCAGCTTGGAGAAACTGAACTTGAGCTATTACCAAGTGGTTTCTATTCATTGACAATCATCGGAAATCTACCTTATGGAACATATTCATTTGACATTGATTTCAGTACAGCAAAGTACTCGCTAGCGCCTATCCAACTTGAAGTGACTGTTCGACCCATTCAAACAGAACTAAGATATGTAGGTAATCTAACTATTCCGACATCTCCAGGAGATAGCTTCTCGATAGTGCTTACCTACTATGACCTCGACCATTCTACTGGAATTTCAGATGCTACCATATTAGTTGATTACCAACAGAATAACATCACTTGGTTTGAGGACTACACAAGTGAAGAAAATGGTGTCTATACTCTACACTTCCAGACGAATGCTGGGAGAACATTCCAGATTACGATAACATTCCAAAAGAATGACTACGAAAGTGAGGTTATCACATTCATTATACAGTCGGATATCACCGCTGCACAGGCGTTCCAACAAGCATTGATTGTTGGTGGAGGTACTAGTCTGATAATAGTAGCTCTCCTTATTGTTGCATATGTGCGAGTGTGGAGTGTACCAAAACAGATTCGTGAACTCAATAGAATGATTCGTGCTCTGGCAAAGCGACGAGTTCCAAAACCAGCAAGAGCTCCTGACAGACAGGATATGGCAATGGAGATTGTTAACGAAGAAATAGATCCGATGAGACTCACGAAGGATGAATCCGAAGTTGTTGCGTATCCTATTATTACTACTGTACCTGAGGTAAATGAACTCCTAGAGGAGCTGGCGGCAATAACTGGTCTTGGTGATGCAGAGATTGAGGCATTTCGTGCAGATCTTGCTCGAATGAAAGCCAGTGAGAGACCTGGATTCCTAAAGGAGGTCATTGAACAAGAGAAAGCTCGTCGTGCTGATGTCTTGGCCAAACCACCTGTTGCAGAACCTGCACCAGAGGAAGTACCTCTAGAGCAAAGACCAGAGGAGCTAGAAGACCTACGTCAGAAACTCTTGAAGAAAGGCATGGCTGTAGACGAGATTGATGTCATTGTGGAGGAAGCAAAGAGTCTTTCAAAGGCTGATCTTGATGCTTTATTGAGTAGTCTTGGTATTGACGTAGATTAGAACCGAAAAGATTCAGCTGGTATTACACCAGCTGAATTCCGTTTTATTCGAATGTTTTCTCGACCTCTTCTAGTATGTCCGAATGTTTCTCAAAATATTCCCTAGCAGGTGCCAGCAACTCAATGAGATAGTCTGACACCGCAATCTTAACATCCATCGGATGCACTTCTTGCTTGACATAGGATTCTTCAAATGAATCAATTTTGTCAAATTCGAGGTCTCCTCCAAATTTCTCTGACCGTTTGATGATAATTTTGTCATACCTTGGGAATATGATGTATCTCATTGTTGACGTCACTGCGTTTTGTTCAAGGTCACCAGCTGGGCAGTATGCTTTCTTGATTGTAGATTTGATATCTTCAGGTGAATCAGTGACCCTGATGTGTGTTGTAGGATCACTCGCTGACATCTTTGCCCCCCCTCCTTTTAGAGAAGGTAAGAGAGGCATGAAGATGTAGCAGCTTTTGTGAAAATCAACTGCTTCCAATAATTCTCTTCCAAGCATGTAGATATTCCTTTGATCAATTCCACCCACAGTGATGTCAGCATCAAGATATTTCACATCGAGGATTTGTAGAAGCGGATACATGAGACCGGATACTTTTGCATCACCATCCTTCATCCTTACTACTTCACTTGCTGCTCGCTTTGCTCTGGTTGTGGAAACTTTGGCTGCAATTTTGAAGAGATCTTCAATATAGTCTTGTTTATGTTGATACGTGGAACCTCTCAAGAATTTCATTAGCTTCGCATCTTTCCCAAAAATGCCCTTGATACACTCCTCATAGTATTTTGACCGAATCGTCATATCTTCAAATGATGTCTTCGCATCATCCAGGTGTGCGTGATAATCTGCAAGAAGGATGGTTCCATTTCCTCCTAACTTTGCCAACTCAACTAATTTGTTCAGTGGAATCATATACGCATAGTGAAACGGACCAGTTGGGGCAGTCCCATAGTAAAAATTGAACTTTGGTTTTTCTCTTAGTACAGTTTGTACCTCTTCTCTAGTTACAACTTCTTCTGCATTTCTTATAGCCGTTTCAAGTGGATCTGTCATTGAATTTCACTTAGAGCGGGTTTGAGTTTCATTTTAAGCTTGCTGCGAATCTTTGACCTTACGAGTTCGACGGGTAACAAAACCAAATGCTACAAATCCGACTATTACACTGAACCACAATGTGACGACACGAATCAGAATTGTTGAAGCACTAGCAAGAGCTGCAGGTATCCCTAGTAGGAATGTAATCAACACAACAGAAGTGATTTCGTATGTACCAACTCCTCCCGGAAGGAATGATATCGCACCTATAATTGATGCAGTTGAGTGCACAAATGTTGCTTGCAGCAAGAGAACAATTGACGCAATTGTAAGCGATGGCAATCCAGCACCTGAGAGAAGGCCGAGTAACAACCAGAGTTCAAGACATTCCATGAACCATCCCGGAATGCTGATGGCTGTGCTTACAACTAGCGGTTTTGGACCAAGGGTTTGTGTCATTGTGTATTCGATATCATCAACACTATCCTGAAACCGTTTCAAAGGTCCAAATGATGTGAAACGAGAGAGTATCTTTTGGTAGAACGTCTTCTGACTCAATAAAATTGCTCCTACTAAGACAACCCCTCCTAGTAGAAGAACAGTCAGAAGTTGATCTCCTGTATTGATTCCAATTCCAAAACCCATCATTGCCAAGAGAACAAGTGCAAGAAGATCTGTTACACGCTCCGAAACAACAACTGGTACTGTCTTTGCTACTGGAGTTCCATCTATCTCTCGAATGAAGAATCCTTTGATTGCTTCTCCTATCTTCCCTGGAGTTGTGGTCAAAGTGAAACCTGCGAGAAACACACTGAAGCTATCAGTGTGAGAGAGATGAACATCAATACGGTTCAGGTAGTATTGCCATTTTACATATCGAATGACATAATTAAGAAACGACAAGGTCATCATTGCTGGAAGGACTATCCACCAGTCTATTGAAGAGAGTGCAAGAATCACCTCATCGAGTTGACCATAGAGACCTACAGCGGCAAACACAACAACACTGAAGATAACAAATGCAATCAATCTCTGAGTGCTAACCATAGATTGCCGAGTATTGTTCTCACCAACTGTCATAGGCGATCCTCCTGGCTCTTTGCCATAATATTGTTGGAATGTGGAGAAAGACGAATGAAGGCCAGCCAGTTATCTGAGTCCTTCCTTTCTTCAATTCCTCATAAATGTCATCAGCAGTTTCGATATCCTGTAACCAAGTCTTTGCATTGCCTATCTCCCATGATGTATGTCCATCACTTCCAGCAGTCATTGGCTTATTCAATCGCCTTGCCAATTTCTGCGCACGCTTGTTGAAATAATCAAAAATACATCGAGAATTAATTCCCTCTATAAGATCAACATGCTTGACAATCAGGTCGTCTGGAAGACCTTTTCTAACTGCAGTATATTTTCTCAGATAATCTCTCGGATGAGGAAGAACAACGAGTCCGTTGTTTTCATGAATATCTTCTGCAGTCTCCGCGAAAGATCGATTTTCGATATGCTCAGAAACAAAAAGACCGACTATTTCTCCATAGTCTGTTGATTTGTATTCACATGCTGGAATAATGAATCTCTCATCTTGCTCAATGACCTTCAGTGTCGCGGCACGCCAGTGTTCTGTTGGGGCTACTCCCCTTAGTCCTTTCTTCTTCATCAAGCTGAAGAGAGTGCGTGGATTCTGCATACCGTCTTTTGAGTGAAAGGTGTGCATATGCAAGTCAAAAGCCGAGAGTCTTGGATTCATAGTTTACACCTAAGGGAAGAATGACGTTATAGAATTCCACACCGCCCAGAAGAAATCCAATCCAAGTTGCCAAAAGAATAGAGTCCAAAGAAGTGTAACCAAGAAAATAGCAATTCCAATGACAATGCCGTAGTCTTTGAATGCAAGATGAGGTTTTCTAGCCACGTGACTTCCAGTCTGTATTAGGTATACATATCTGAGGGTTATTGCTGCAACAATTGGAACTGTCAGCATGATTGGTTGTTCATGCATGACTGCTCCATATTTATTGAAACAATAGAGAGTATAGAAGAATACAAACCAAGTAGCTGACATTGTAATTCCTTGATCCAAGATACTTTCAGTATACTGAGTGAAGACTGGTTTGTGAGTTGCCGCATCCTCACCTAGATATTGGAGCTCATTCTTACGCTTCCCAAATCCTAGAATCAATGCAAAGAAGAACACTCCAATGACAAGCCAAGAGGTAAATGTTTCTCGAATAAGGAAAGCTCCAGAAACAGCTCGAATGATGAATCCAACAGCGATGGTTGCTACATCAACTATTGCCCAATTTCTCAGATATGCATTGTACAGCTGTGTTGTTATTATGTAGAAGATTATTGTCAGCATGAATAGGGGATTCAATAATATGGATAAGATAAAACCAGATACCAAAAGAATGAGAGCCAGTAACAACGCTCTAGTTCTAGAAACAGAACCAGATGGGAGGGGCCGATTACGTTTCTCAGGATGCGCTGCATCAGCCTCAAGATCCTGAATATCATTGAAGATGTAAGTAGCACTTGAAACAGCACAAAATGCTAGAAAACCAAGAATCAAGGGTGGATAATATACCCAATTCAATGCTTTTGGAATTTCAGGATAAGGTTCCACCTCTGCGAAAAGAATCGCTAAAAATACAAGTATATTCTTGTACCACTGTGCTGGACGCATCAGTATTAGATATTCATAGAATCCCATTTTTCGTGTTCTCCGTTATTCCGAATATGATTCCCAGAGTTTACCCCACTCGGTATCTAAGAACCAACGAACCCATTTTTTCCCTCTGAGAGGTAACCAAATGCCATCGTGGTACAGACCTGACAGTTGAGTTGGTAGCCACATGAGAGGTGACCGAAACATGAATCTTTCCATACCGGGGAATTTTAGAAATCCTCTGTTCCATTGGATCACTGGACTCTTTCCTGGATTGAGATGGAAATTTGGGAGACCTTCCCAACTCTTAAAATCGCCTACAATTTCTATCTTCTCAGGATCAGATTCTCCGAGACCGAGCTCCTTGGCTATTTGCAGTTTGTGAACTAGTTTCTGATCCAAACCCATGAGTCTTGTCTGAACTGCATCCGCAGCTACCATGTCTGAAGTGGCAATGAGAACATTACCAATCTTTGGAATCATTGTTCGGGGACCAGCACCATCCCCTACGATTGTGCCATCAGTCAACACAAACTCGGAATGAGAAACAGTCTGCTGCATCAGAAGCAAATCTACTAGAACTTCATGAATTTTGAGATGTGCTAGATGTCGTTTTTTCGTGAGGTACAATCCAAACGAATCCTTCAACGCGCCTGTCATCTGAGTGTGGCCATGAGTTTTGATTGTAGGCAAGTGAATGATATTTGTTCCAAAAATCTCCTTAGGCGCGATGGTTTCACCAAAGATGTCTTTAAGCACCAGGGTCTTCCGTGGAAGGTCAACATCGACATATGTTGCTTTTATCAAAGGTAAAAATCTAATCCTGTGTTTTTTCATCACAGGCCACCAATTATTGTTCTTAACACCTGCATAGATGTTGGTCACAACGGTTTCATTCTCAACAGCTTGAATATTTCGATTATCAAAGCCATCAGCTATTAATTTCCTTAGAAGACCATCGAAGATGTATGGGTTAGTCGAACACGCTGGGTATAATTTACTCCAAGAAAGATTCAATTTGACAGTAGTGATGACATCTTTTGAAACGAACTTGTCATAATCTGCGAGATCCATTGCTCTCGCTATATCATCAAAGACCGTCTTTGGAGTAGTCTTGACCACAGCAACCTTTGGCATGGCAGAATCAACTCTGTCCCCTTGGTTGACGTTGTTGATAAGATGTTCTTCTTAAACTTGCCTCAATAGCATGGCATGTACTAATCTTGAATCAAACATTATAGACTAATTGATTCTACTCTATATTCACTGCCAAGTCGGACAACTCTTGGAACAGCCAATCCTCGATATGTTGCACTGAATATGCTGAATAAGCGGTTGTTGAAGAATGTACTAATGCCATCCGGAATCACTTCGTGTGCTCTGAAGAATAAGTTGATTCCCAAATTATCTGAGAATTCGTCAAAGGCTTTCCGACCGAACGACCTTACTCGTCTTCCTCGTGAGTTGGCAGCAAATCTGAAGTCTGCTTCCTTCGGATCATTCCATGCTAGTTGAAAGAGAACATCATTAGGAAAATTATGATTGAATCTATTTGGAGATTTGATATCGTCTAAATTTGTTGTTCCCTCTGGGACACCTCCATGACAGGCGAAGATTCCATCGCTACTCATGGCAACAAGTGGAAGAACTTGAAATACTTCAAGATAGTATCCATAGACATCAAATGAATATTCTCTAGTCACTTCAGAGTAGAAACCATAACTCTTAGCAACTTCATCAGATTCGTGGTTACCCCTGAGCATGATTACTCTATCGGGTTCTGCTAAAGCCAATGCCATTACAAGATTGAAGGTTTCAATTTGTTGTGAACCGCGATCAGCGTAGTCTCCAAGAAAGACGAAAGTATGATTGCTGTACTTATGATACAGTTTCCGGACACTTGTGATAGATTCAAACTCTCCATGTAGGTCTCCAATAAAAAAGATATTTCGAGATGGAATATCAACAAGATTCTCTTTGCTTCGATAGAGATCTCTAATCATTCCAGTAAGCTGTCGAATTTCTTCGCGAGAAATCTCGGTCTTGCCCGCTATCAGCGAATGGACAAGTTCCATCTTTTGCTTTCTCTCCTATTTCCAGTTCATTGCCTGGAATACCATATCAACAGCTTCCTCAGGTGTGCTTGCACTATAGATAGCATCTACTCGCCTGTCGTCGATTCGTTCACCGGCTAATTTTGCTGCCCATCCCCCAGAACCAATCAATGAAATCACAGGTCTATTTGAAAACCATGCAATAGCCATTTCACTTAGTGTGCCTGCTTTGCCATCTATTGCAATAACCGCATCTCCAGTCTTTGCTACAAGGTAGTTTCTAGCATAACCTAACCCTGTTGGTATCGCGATATCTATAAACTCATTTGCGTGTTCTTTTGAGTCAGTTGGAAGTATCCCTATTGTTAGACCACCTTCTCTCTTGGCCCCACGACTAGCTGCTTCCATGATACCACCTAATCCTCCAGATGCTAGAATCACGCCCCTTTTTGCTACTTCAGCTCCAACACGTTCTGCAAGTTCAAGGCATTCTTGATTGGTGTCCGATCCTCCGATTACTGAAATGATTCTGGAAGGCATTTTTGATCTCCACTCATCATCAACTTCGTGACGCTTCAAGGTTGTGGAGCTTCTTTTTGAGCATACTGTATCCGGCTTCTGAGAGTCTGCCCTCTTTCATTCTATCTTTAGCAACCTCAAGCAATGAATTACGAGACTCAGATCTGTTAGGACAAGTCAAGAGGCTATCAGGCATTTCTTCAATTTCGATTTCTGGGTTCAAATGAAAATTCGTACAGACTGATGCTCCATGGATTTGTCTTTCAACATGTTGGGGTAATGTTCTCGAGGAAAGCGCATATAACTTTGCAATTGTAAGAAGTGCTCTTGACCTTAGATTTTCAGAAGACCACCCAGAATCTGTTCCTACTATACACAAAGTAGATTTTCGCTTACACATCTTAGTGCAAATTCTACATATTTCGGGTTCGATTTGAACAGCACCAGTTCTCATATTTACCCATGTTGCACCTTCCCTGAGTTCAACAGCACAAGAATCTCCAACAATTCGAAGTCCAAAATCCAGAGCTATTTCCTTTATCTCTTCGACTTCATTATCTGAATTGAGTGGAGTTGCTGATGCTGGAGGTGGTGGTTCAAATGGTGGACATTCGCTTTCAGTAATGGATCCAATCAAAGGTAGCACCTGATTTTTCTCTCCCCGATTAACAAGTTGATCTGCTACAATATGAACTGCATCTTCAACATTCTGAATAGCCTCAACAACTGGTTCAGATTCAAAGAATGAACCTAATCTACTGACCTCATTTTCTGTTTCTATTACAGATCCGCCAACAACAACCACCATGTGCAAAGTATCTGAAGTCAGTGCTAAATCTTGCAAAATCCTCGGAATAGATTTCACTTCAGCAGGTCTAACTACCGTGATTATTGCCCGGTGCCCCTTTGCATAGCTTCGTGTGATTCCTCTAACTCGTTCAGTTGATGGAAGTGACCACATCTGAAGAATGACATTCAAGTTCTCAGGATAATCGAATCTCGCAACACCCAGAGTCACACCTAGGGTATTGTATAACTGATATGAAATACAGTTTCTTGAGGCTCTACTAAGAAAACCAGTCTGTAGTGGAAGGTCATTACCAATTACTAGGACCTTGAAAATCATACGGCCCCTAGTTATCTCTCGAATAGTCATTCTCAATAATTCATGGAAATCGATGAACTAATACCTATGGGTCATGGTGTCTTGCTATTTGGAAGACTATTGAGAGACAGATCCTCCATCTCTGCAAGACGTATACCAGTGTTAGTGTTATCTTCTGATGATTACAGTTATTCCTAGACAACTTTCCAGTTGTAAATACCTCTGATTAACTATGTTGCCTCCTTTTTCATACGGGGGTCATTTGGGACTTATTGACTCATCGTACACGTTTTAGTTTTTACATTGTACACGTTGCTGAATATCTAAATGATTTCGATTATATCGAATTGTAAACGTTGAGCTATTTCGCGCCTTTCAAATTACTTGGAAGCTAGAGTGTAATCAATCGAGCTTATTTGTGCTATTTAAAGAATTTAGAAACTATATTTGTGCATTAGAATCGAATTATAGTATCAATTTGTGCAGTAAATGGCAGCTTTCATTGAATAGTGTATGGCGCGAAAACATTACGTGTACCTATAGAAACCCTATTCCTTTATATTTGGGTTAGCGTGTACTTTTTTTGTCTGCCGCCGGGAGGGCTGACGTCCATGATGATGTTTAGCAGAATGCTCAGAAGACAAGGATTCTATCGAGTCAAGAATCAGGAAGACCCAGTGTACATGAAACACGGAGTTGGACTGGGCGGGATTTACGTGCGAATTGAACACAAGAAAGCTCTGATACAGGTTCGTGACCTTGGAATTGAAGAGGAGTTCACCAGGGTCAAGAAGCTTGAGAATTTTATCAATGATCTTGAAGATACTGCTTATCGTGAAAAGTGCTTCATTGTTCACCGAATGCGTGGAACCGGCTCTTAACTCTCTCATACATACTTCTCCTATATCCTACAGGCCCGGATATTCCGGGCCTACTCCACTCTTTTTTCGTAGAAGTTAAAATAATCATGAAATGACAATAGCTTGGGGCAGTCTATGGAAAATCTTCTGTGTTCTTTTCTTGAATCTGTTGACAGGAGTGATTATGAAGCATCTTCACATATCCTTGATGATGTCCTTGCAGACGGTCAAGCTATCAATTTCTCAAAATTGCTTGAACGAGTAATTGAGCGAGAAGAATTTCTTCAAAAATATCATCTAAAGATTCGTGATCATCTGTTTGAATACCTTGAATGTCAAAGTCTGTATTTTGCTTTGCGACTACCCTCTTACTATTTGTTGAATCTTGTATCCGAGCAGTATCAGCGACGATCCGCAATTGAGAAGATATTGGAATTGGTAATCCATTTAGAAGAACAAAATGATCCGCTCCTCGACCTCAGCTCAATTGAGATTGACCATTTGAAAAATAGTAAATTCATAGTGCTAATTCCATCAGTACTCTCAAAAAGGGAATTCGAATTAGCTAGCTGTAGCATTCACTA
>JAEOUL010000003.1 GCA_016839345.1 Candidatus Thorarchaeota archaeon
AAAATCGCTTCTATTGATATCGAGCTTGAAAGAAACAGATAGTTCTGAGAATAGATTTTGTATCTTTTTGAGATGTTTTCGAAAAATCGTCAGTGTCTATTTTGACCTAATTTCATAGTTCACATCGAAGAATTCACAATATTTCATTTTCTTTCTCTTTTTCGACAAGAGTTTCGATATAATGGAGCAACTTGACTTGGCACGGATCGAGAGGGACCTATACAAATCTGTTGATTTCAGGGCTCAGGAGGAGAAACCTCATCTACTGGGGCATCACAATGGATTACGACGAGATAAAAGGTGACGATTTATCGAAAAGGTTGGAAAAAGGCTCCCGTGCGGTTTGATTTGCGCATTTTTGAGTGCAAAAAACATAGTGTTCGCGAGCCATCATAGGAGGAATTTTCTTGAAGACAGACAACCCATCAAGCCGGTTTGATCAATATTCAATCACAAAATACTGCTATGCATTTGGCGCCAAATAAGTAGTCATCACTCTACAATTCTATTAACCATTCTCTATGGATTTGTGAAATAGCACAATAGCGGGTAAATTAGCCTGGTCTTGTATTTATTTCAGAGCACTTGTTTCGATACTCTGAAACACCTGCTTATTATTAATTGCCTGAGTCAAGTCAAGTATGAAGACTAAGAATTCAATAGAAGCGACTATCACTTCTGGAATTCTGATTGGACATGAGATTGGCGAGTGGGCTGGTTTCGTATCTGGAAAACTCACAATTAAAAAGAAGGATGGGGAGCGAGCAGACTTTCACTTTGGGAGAGAATCTAGGGGTATGATACCCAGGATTGGTAGTCTTGTGGAGATTGAACACACTGGGAGCGTTCTACCAATGATAGATGAAATCAAGATCATTGATGAAAGAGAGGATGCATTATACAAAGAATCAGCAGATTCCTTCAGGTCTTCATTATTACTTGGAAAACCAAATGTGATCGCTGTATTTGCGATGATAGAAGTAATTCTTGGTCTTTGTACTATACTGATAGGACTGATGTTGGGAGAAGGAGGACCAGCAAAATCACTGTTTTTTGCACTTTGTGGATTGCCTCATCTCATAATTGGTTATCTTATTTGGAATTATGTTGGAGGGTGATATTTCTGCAGCAGCCTCTTTTTGAAATAACAAATCTCAGGGCTCATATTCCAAGTACGAAAGGAAGTATAGTTGCTGTAGATGATGTTTCTTTATCGATTCATGAAGGTGAGTGTCTTGGTCTGCTTGGAGAATCGGGGTGCGGTAAAACATCTCTGATCAAAGCTGCTCTTGGTCTATTCAAAATAAGTCAAAGATACAATGACGCTAAGATAAGATCAGAATGGAGTTTCCCTGTACAAACAGAGTACATTGACAAAGATGTTTGGAATGAAACTGTATCAGGAGAGGTGTTTTACCAAGGAATTGATTTTTTGGCACTTAGCGACTCTGAGCGAGCAAGATTTCTTGGAAGTCATGTTTCTTATATCCCCCAAGGACTCCAGGGGGCACTTACACCCATATTTAGCATTGGTATGCAAACTTCTGAACCTCTTGAGATTCACAATAGCGATGTTCGTCGTTCTGAGATGCGAAACCGGGTGTTGGAATACCTAGACCTTGTGAATCTTACTGATGCAAGAAAACGATATTCCTTCGATCCCGGAAAATTCTCAGGTGGCGAAGCACAAAGAGTACTCATAGCCATGGCTCTGATTGCAGCACCACATCTGGTCATTGCTGACGAGCCCACAAGTGCCTTGGATGTCACAGTGAAAGCACAGGTCTTGAACGTCTTGAAGATGGTTAGGGATGAGTTCGGCGTTGCGCTGATGGTCATTTCTCATGATGCATCCATTATTGCGGAGATGGCAGACAGAGTTGCCATCATGTATTCCGGAAGAATTGTCGAGATCGGTGACGTGGTCCAGATGTTCCACAATCCAGGTCATCCATACACTCAAGGTCTGATGTCTTCATTTCCAACAATAATAATGATGCAGCAGAAAAGGGGAGGAGATAGACCGAAGTTGCGAGGAATTCCAGGCTCTCCACCTAGCCCACGTGATATTCCCAAGGGCTGTGCTTTCCATCCAAGGTGTCCTCATGCAAAGGAGAGGTGCGTTGACGAGCGCCCTAAACTTAGTTCTGTAGCCTCTAATCACCAAATTGCCTGTCACCTAGCAGATTTACAGAATGAGAAGTCATAAATCTCTCAGCTGGATTGCCTGTGTTACAGGCTGATTCTCTTGGATGAATACGACAAACGCATTGCTTTCGAATTGATGGACAACTCGAGACAGACTTTGCGTCAGCTTGAACAAAAGGTTGGGCTTACTGCTCCATCAATAAAGAAGAGAATTGACCAACTTGTTGAAGCCGGTTTTATCAAGAAATTCATAGTTTACCTAGATGACAAATACATCAAAGCTACTCAAGCTATAATCCTTGTAAGAACAGATGGGTCTGTCAATCTTGATATGCTTGTTGAAAGAATTCTAGAACACAAAATTGTGTTCTTGATATCACCAACGACTTCTGGTGATTTATTTCTACGTCTCATTTATACCGAATCCAATGAGCTGACAAAACTAGTAGAGATGCTTTCTGATTATAGTGG
>JAEOUL010000145.1 GCA_016839345.1 Candidatus Thorarchaeota archaeon
CAATGGAGAAGGGTAAGGCATATGGTCGGGGAGTGAGTGACAATAAGGGAAACATCGTTGCATCGGTAAGTTCTGCAAAGGAACTCATCAAAAAGGGCAGCTCCAAAGTAAACTACAAATTACTAATTAGCCCAAATGAAGAGATAGGTGGAGTTTGGGGTATTGAGTATCTTATGAATGGGCCTCCTAAGATACGTGGTGATTTTGGAATTGTTGTAGATTCAGGTCCCGAGTATGTAAGCACTGGCGCAAGCGGTGTCATATCAGGTACTATCACAGTGAAGGGCACTCAGGGCCATGCTGGATATCCGTTCAAGTTCGCTAATGCAATTCATCTCTCTATACCATTAATGCAGGTCATGCTTGATTATATCGATATTCGTCGGAAGGTAGTTTCTAAACTGCCCGCACCTCCCGGAAGTCCACATCAGACACTCTGGGGCAGATTCTCAATGACTGTCTATAATGCAGGAAGCAAGACCAATACAATCCCTGGAAAGGCTGAGATATCCTTCGACTGTCGGACCATACCTGAAGAAGATGTTGAGGAAGTAGTGAAAGACATCGAGGATTTCTTTGAGAAGGCAAAGGAGGAAACTGGTGTTGAAGCATCAATTGAGTTCATAACCAAACACGCAGGTTGGGGTTCTGATCCTGAGAATAAATACATCAAGGCATTTCATGAAGTAGTCAAAGCAACCATAGACCCAGACATCACAATCTCGGCTGATCTTGGAGGAAATGATGGTCATTACTTCACCTCTCATGGAATACCAACAGTTTGTTATGGTATTATCAGAAACGATACCAACTACCATGGAATAGATGAGTTCATGCATCTTGAGGACTTTGAGAAGGTCAAGAAGGTCCTCATTCATTTTGCGGAGACGTGTGATTGAATGGTTGATATACACGACCTGAAAATAGGGGCTCCTGGTCCTTTCCTTCCGCCTTGGGACAACGCCCTAAAGAATGCAAAGACCATTGACTCCCTGGGGTATGACAGTATGGCATTTCCTGACCATTTTGCAGGATTTGTACCTGAGAGCATCTGGACCCCTGATATTACACCACTGGCTGTCTTCCAGCAATCCCCTCACACATACTACGAGCTATCAAGCATCATGAGCGCCTGCGCAGCGGTTACTGAGAATGTCCAGCTGATTTCTACAGTTACTGAACCAATCAGACGACATCCAATCCTTATCGCCCAGACCTTTCTTACGCTCGACCATATCAGTAGAGGAAGAACTGTACTTGGTATTGGAGCTGGTGAGATTGAGAATATCGAACCTTATGGCCTCAACTACTCTGGTCAGGTTGGAAAGCTACGAGAGGCTCTTGAAATCATCAAAATAGCTTGGAACACTCATGAACCATTCAACTATGAAGGTCGCTACTGGAAACTCAAAGATGCAGTCATGTCTCTGAGGCCTGCCGTGGATGGAAAACCACCGCCAATCTGGATAGCCGCTATGGGCCCCAAAATGCTGAAGCTTGCCGCTGAATTTGGCGATGGATGGATTCCAGCTGTCGCAAGCGCAAAGCAATACGGAGAGGGTCTAAGAATCATTCATGATTACAGAAAGAAACTAAATCGCACTGGACCTTTCACTGCAGCCCTGTGGAAATGGTGTATTATTGATGAAGATCCAATGGAATGTGAGAGACTGATGAAAACTCCTCTTGCCAAAGCATTTGCTCTAATGCATGAAGCAAGAAGCTGGACACGTTTGGGATATTCACATCCTTTTGGTGATGATTTTCATGGTTTAACCAACTACATTCCGATGAGATATGATCGAAAGACCACACTAGATGCGATTGAAAAGGTGCCACTAGAAGTTTTACATGAGTTCTATGTGACAGGTGGCAAAGAAACCCTCATTGGAATCCTTGAAGACTTAGTGAAACAAGGGCTTGAACATGTCATTCTCTGGAACGCTACAGGCATGTTTGATCTTGAGAAGACCAAACCATCATACGAGATTATCAAGGAGATCTTGGCATATGTCAAGGGATAACCTTGTTCTAGTGACACAGAATGAACACAAGCTCAAGGAACTCCGTCCTCTCTTCAAAAGGTACAATGTAGAATTTATTACAACTCCGATTCAGAAACATGAGATACGATCTGAGAGCATTGAGGAGATTGCGCGTGTAGCTGCTAAGGTTGCACATGAGACTCTTCAACGACCAGTTGTGGTGGATGACACCGGTTTCTTTGTCGACTCACTAAATGGGTTTCCAGGGTCATATGCAGCAATTGTCCTCAAATCAATTGGCTATGAAGGTATACTAAAGCTTATGACCGATAAAATGGAGCGAACCTCGAGGTTCAAGACCGCTGTAGGGTTCTGTGATGGTGAACGTTTGGAAGTATTCTCAGGAGATATGTTAGGAAAAGTCGCACACAAACCTGCGGGGGAGGGAGGCTTTGGCTACGACCCTATCTTTGTGCCTGAAGGCTTCGACAAAACATATGCTGAACTAAGTCTGGATGAGAAAATACGTATATCACATAGGACGCGCGCATTTGAGGAATTCCTGAAGTGGTATATATCTAGGTCTGACAATCCTTAAGACTGATGATGACGTTTTTGAAAGGGAACAACAATGTCAGTGAGTGAGGCGACTATCAAGGCTCTCAAGCAGTTCGGTCTCACTGAGTATGAAACCCAAGCATACCTAGCATTGGTTGGTGGAGGGCAGATGGGCGCGTCTGACATCTCCACAAAATCAAAAGTTCCCTATTCTCGAATTTACGATGTGTTGGGTAGACTTGAAGAGAAACAATTTATTCAGGTTAAAAGAGGTCGTCCAACCATCTATGTTGCTAAGTCACCAACTGAAGTTGTTCGAGTGATACGTCTTGATTGGGAACAGAAGCTCGAAGAGTCCAGTCGTTTGGTTGTAGATGAACTCCAACCTCTTTTTGAACAGGAAACAAAAGTAACAACACGAGATGTTTACGTGATGCATGGTCGAGCTGCAATCTTGTCTAAAGCTGTAGAAATGCTCGAATCCGCCAAAGAGGAGGTCCTACTCTCAATTCCTGGTCTGGATCTCGATATGGAAGACTTGACTACCATAGCTGAGAGAGTTCTCCATGTCAAGGCACACACTCGTATTCTTACATCGATTGTTCCTGACACTATCAAGCCACTAATACCCAGCAATTTCAAAGTTCGAACCCGTGAGAGAGTCTTTGGTGTGGGACTTGTTGTTGATGAACGTCAGACATTGATAATGCTCGCAGGTGGAGATTCAGATACTGAGTTTGTTGGAATATATTCAAGCGCTAGTCTTTTTGCATCAATGGCTCGAGCCTATTTTGAATCACTTTGGAAAGACAGTATCCCACTCTGACTGACTTTACGGTCTTATATTCTCAATCAACGACACTCTAGTGTCATATTACTCGAGTTTAGAATATTGTCTGCGGGGGTTTACCTTGACTGAGCCAGAGCTAGAAAAGAAAGGTCCGGATGACTCAATAATGCCTGATGACAAAACCACAGCTTTCTGGGATAGACTTTCACCGAGTGCATTAGCTGTCATGCGCTTTGTGAGAACCTTCGAGGAAGGAGGGCAATTGGAAGTCTTCACTGAAGATGCGGATTTCAAAATGTTGCGTAAGATGGTTTTGTCTTACCGGGGAAGTCTGTATCTTCTCCTTACTCGACGCTTAGAAGAAGTAGTCCGACTAGGTGATGTTGAGATTATTAGTCAAAGGGATGTTATGAGCCTGATTCTTCATCTATGGGAGGAAAATATCTCTCGCTTATCGAGAACAGAACTCCCCTTTCTAGAAGCAGCAATTAAGAATCCGGGTATGCCTCTGAACCTCATCGCAAAAAGAGCTGGTCTCTCCTATGCACAGACTCGTCGCGCTCAAAAACGCTTGAATGACTCAGGAGTCTTGAAGACAGGCGGGATGCTCAACACACACAAACTTGGTCTTGAGAGAGTCTTAATCATATTTGAATCTCCCTCACTTGTTTTGTCAGGACCATATGTCCAAAAGACATTGATGATTGATGGTTATTCTCCCTTAGTGCTTGTTGTGGCAACAATTCCCCATAAGAAGCGGAGCGAATTCCTTGACACAATCCGTAGTTTCAGAAACAGCACCAGTAGTGTGTCTGTTTGGGGTCTTTCAGCAGGAATCCCGAAATTAAATGGGAGATATTTCAATACAAATAGAGGTTGGAATCTTGATTTGCTTCATTTCAGACTAATGTTGAGGAAAGGAGGGAATCCTCTCATTCTTGCTGATGTTGCATCACCAGCGCCACCTGAACCACATGGTTTCACTTTTGCTGATGTCAAGATTATAGATGCACTCGTTGACAGCTTTGCCAGTACTGCTGCTGAAATTGTAAAAGCAACCAAGCTGTCCTCTTCAACAGCATTCAGAAAACGATCACAGCTTCTGAAGAGTGGTATTGTATTACCTCGGGCTCGGGTCAATATTCCAATGTTGAGTGATCGAGTAATCTGTCTTCTGAGTCCAGAGTGTTCTGGAGACATAATCCCTGCATGGGATTACCTTCCACTTACTTATCAATCAAGAATTCAGAATTTAGAGGACACCTCTGAGAAAAAGGTCTTACTAGTTTCAGCATTACCCGCAGGATCAAGTCGCGATTTGATTGATGTACTAGATGATGAAACATCAAAGATTCACGATTATTCAGCGCATGTGGTGGCAGCAGGTGTTGGTGGGTCCTCCAAAGTGACCTCAATGTACGATCGTAGGAGTGACCAATGGAAATGGGATGTTTCCAAGTTCTTTGACGCGTTTACATATAGTGTGATTCGTCGAGATGCCTCTCCCAAGAACATTCCACTAGATCTTGCCTGATAACACTCATGTCACAATTCATATCTTGAACCGATGAGTATCCTCACAAGATTCTCTGATGATTGAAATAGTATTCCTTGGTACTGGTGGGTCTATTCCTACAAAAGACCGTAATCATCCATCCATTGCAATAAGACATGAGGGATGGGTGTTATTATTTGATGCGGGTGAGGATGTTCAAAGACAATTTGAAAAAGCGAATCTCGGGCTCAACAAGAAGATGGCTGTGTTTGTGTCTCATGTCCATGCGGACCACGTTCTGGGTCTGCCTGGAATTCTTCTCAGGTTCTCACTTCTTGGTCGAATTAAGCCACTTGCTATCTATGGCCCTAAAAGTCTAATAGAATATGTAAAAGTCAGTCAATCTACAATCAATCTGGGGACAACCTTTGAAGCTGTTGTTCATGCCATTGAGCCTGGAATAGTATTTCATGAGCAAAATTTGATTGTACGTGCTTTCGAAGTTGACCATCGTGGGTATGCACTTGGTTTTGAAATAACTTGGTCCCGTCCAACTGGAACATTCATCCCTGAAAAAGCTGAAGAACTCGGAGTACCAAAAGGTCCGTTCTGGAAAAAACTGGCCGCAGGTGAAGTTATCCAACTTGAAGATGGAACTAAAGTGACCCCTAAACAAGTCACCGAGCCTAGTCTGAAACCCTTAAAGATAGTATACTCCGGAGACACCCGTCCCTGTGAAGAGTTGCGCGTCGCATCACTCGACGCTGATATCCTGATTAGTGAGGCAATGTATACCACCCAGCATGAAGATCTTGCTGAGGAGAGAGGACATACCACTGCAGTAGAAGCGGCAAAGTTAGCCCGCGATGCAGGTGTTCAATTGTTGGTCCTGACACACTATAGTCCTCGCTACCATGATGGTAATGAGATTATTGAGGAGGCCAGGTCCATTTTTGCCAACTCAGTTCTTGCCCAAGATCATATGAGAATTCAACTTGCAAGGGATGGCTCCTGTGTTGTAATCAAACCCCCAGACGATTGATGCTCTATCAGAAACCCAGCTTTATTGCCTTCAAGGGATGTTTAGTGATTAAACGCTTTCCTAGAGCCACCTTAAGTTCTGAGAATGGCCTGATTCGAGATAGGATGTTGGTCAAGTATTCTCTCATTACTGGGTCTTCTTCTGCAATCTGGAAAAGTAGTTCAGCATGTCTGTTCGATTTATTGAGAATTCCAGTTAACATTCTAGAATCTGAAAGTTCTCTAGACATTCCCTCTTTCACGCGTCTTTCATATTCAACAATGTGTAACGGTGATTTTTTTACGACCGCTTCAATTGTCACCTCTGCAGCCAAAGCACCTGATTCTATTGCATAAGATATTCCTTCTCCTGTTAGAGGTGAAACTAATCCTGCGGCATCACCGACCAACATACTTCTTCTCCCTATGCACCTACTCACCTTTCCTCCAAGTGGTACTCTACAAGATGTTCTATTAGTTGGATCAATTTCAATACCCTTCATTTGTTCAATTGTTTTAACATGTTTCTTCCATGCTGATTTGAGGTCTCCACTCTTGTCTAGCCTACAACCAATTCCTACACTGAACCCCTCCCTTTTTGGAAAACACCAACCATAACCCCATGACACAAGTCCAAAGTACAACTCAATCACAGGCTCAGAATTGTGAGTCAGCATAGTGCTTTCAACATCATTTTCACTCAGCGGAACTTCTGCTTCAAAACATAATGCAACTCTCTCATGATGCCATTTTGTACGAATGCCTAGTTCTTTTGCAGATATCCCATTCACTCCATCTGCTCCTACAAGAAGACAAGATTTGTATGAGTCGCCCACTCCGAGTGCTCGGATTCCTGAACGTAGCTGTTCAATGCTAACTACCTCCATCCCCTCAATGACTTCAACACCTGCATCTTTCGCTTTCTGCAGTAGATAAGCATCAAATCGTTCACGTTTCACTAAATGTCCAATGAGTTTTCTACTGGTCAGAGTCACACTTTTTCCTGCTGGTGTGTGTGCAATAGCTGCACGAAATGTCCGCTCAATGACTGACGAAACATCCAAACCCAAAACACGTAAGGCATGAGGTCCTATCGCTCCACCACAGGGTTTCTTTCTCGGATGATTCTTTTTCTCTAGAAGTACGACCTCTAACCCTGCCTCAGCAGCTATGCGCGCACATGTTGCCCCTGCTGGACCGCCTCCAATCACAGTCAGGTCATACAACCGCAATCACCACAAGATACGACTTATCAAAACACGGATAAATCCTGTTCTACGATTCAGAATATGGGTGTGTCATACTGAGCTCAGAAGAAACTGCCACAGTTTGTCTGATTACAACTGGAGGCACAATATCAAGTGTTTATGACTCGGGTACTCAGGCTCTTCGCCCAGGTCTCTCAGTCGAGGAACTGCTTGACCGTCTTCCCAGAGGAATGGGGAATGTTGAGGTCATTCAGAGAGAACTCTATCAGTTGGACTCTGCAAATGCACAACCTCATCACTGGCAGACACTGGCAAGCACAATCAAAGAGATAAGTGAGGAGATAAAAAATCTCAATGGTATCGTAATCACGCATGGAACAGACACCATGACATATTCCGCAGCTGCTGTTAGTTTTATGGTCCAAGACTTTGGCAAACCTATTGTATTCACTGGAGCTCAAATCCCAGCGTCAGTTCCTTGGAGTGATGGTCCAAGAAATCTCCTTGACGCTATACGTGTTGCAGCTTTTGGAGATCTTGGAGAAACATGTATTGTGTTCAATGGAGAGATTCATCGAGCAACAAGAGCCAAGAAAGTGCGAGTCAACTCCTACGATGCCTTTGATTCAATGGACCCCTCACCTATTGGTCTCTTAGCGCGCGACATTGTTCTCTATGACGGTCGTAAGAAACGTGACCATAGTCTGATTCCTAGATTTGACACTCGACTTGATGACCGTGTTTTTCTCCTCAAGGTGTTTCCAGGACTACCTCCACAAACCCTGTCGCGCATTGTTGAATTGGGCTATCATGGGATGATCATTGAAGGATTTGGTTCAGGTAACATTCCGACCGATGAAAATGCGCTCACGGGAGGAATTCTTCACGCCATAGATCAGGGATGTTTTGTGGTGATTAGTTCACAATGCGCTTTCGGCCAGGCAGATCTTTCAATCTATGAAGTTGGTCGAGCAGCTTTGGAGGTTGGAGCTATAAGTGCCTATGACATGACCTCTGAAGCAGCGCTTGTGAAGCTCGCTTGGATTCTAGGGCACACTAAAGAACCAGACCGCGTCAAAGAGATGATGGGCATCAGTTATGTTGGTGAAATGTCATTCATAGATCATCAAGAGAAGTAATGGCGCCCAGGATGAGATTTGAACTCATGCCTCCTATTGGAGAACAGCTGTCTGAGCGTCAATCGCCCGAACGACTGTTGGTTCCAGGCTGTCGCCGTGAACCGGGCTTGGCTACCTGGGCTCAAGGAGGGAACACCAAGTGATGCTTTTCATCTTTTCTCTTTGATTCTTGATGGAATCCCAAAGAGATTTTCCAGTTTCGCAAATTCATCTATACAATGTCTGGATCTTGGACAGTTGCTGCGCACGAGGTAGGGCATTGTTATGGTATCATTGGTGATACTATAGGCACACGATTTGATTTGATGGACTATGCATTGGGTATGTCTAAATCATGGTCACACCAACTTGATTCAGGTCATCAAAGCGATGTTTATCCATGGACCTACATTCACTCTTGGTGATGAAGGAAGATATTATGTAGTGAAATGAAGGTTTGTGAATTATTATGCAATCCACCTTGTTTGATATTGCTATTTGGACAACTCCGCTGATAGCAGTGATTCTTACGTATCTATATCTCCGCTACTGCAAATATGGCAGAGTCTATGGAGGTGGTTTGATTGCCATCTATGGAATTCATCAAACCTTCTGTATTCTTTTTTTGGTCCAATCACTAGGAATACAGATTGCATCATCTCTTTTAGTCGGACCGATTTTATTGTTGGACCTCATTATACTGTGGCCAAAAAGGGGTGATAGTGCTCCAACCAAGACAATAGGGAACATTCTGGCTATCTTAGCAGTCATAATGTGGATATTTGCCTCAGTGGCAATTCTGAACTATTTTCTATTTCCCTGAAGAGTATAATTCCAACTTGTAGATTTAGACATCCATGGAATTGATAATTCGAGTTAAATATGAACAGCTGTTTGAGCGACAATCGCTCGTACGACTGTTGGCTTCAGGCTGCCCCCGTCGCCGCTTGGCTACCTGGGCTCAAGAAGAGAACACTGTATGGTGCTTTTCATCTTTTCCCTCAAACTTGCGTCGAACGGTATGCCCTTTACTATTATAGAGGGAGATTCCTTAGGTGGGCTTATTTGGCAATACTGAGAGATGACCTATTAATCCCAATCGGTGGATTATGTCTTGCAGCAGCAATTTTGATGGACCGTTTCATAGGTCCCGGAGCTTTGGTGGATTTCCTAGTTGGAGTCTTCACCGGATTGGCCATTGTTCTGAATCTTCTTGGTCTATATAGAAGCAGGAAACAAACCTAGATTCGCTAGATGTAAAACCAACAAGTCCAACGGCATTAGTTGGTTTTATGTTTCGAGATGAGATTTGAAATGTGATGATCCAGCTCTAGGTATGTGTTTGATGGTCTATATGACAACAGCTTAAGAATTGTAAATCCCTAGAATTACCATGTAGAGGAGGTTCCGTTTGATGATATACAGCACAATCTTGCTGAATGCAAAAAATCGACGCAAGATTGCATCATCTGAATATTGGGCGGATCCAATTCCTAGGAAGATTATCAATCAATATCTCTCTCAGCTTGAAACACTTGTCCAAAAATCTGAGCGTTTGAAATATAGACCAGTTGTTCTCGGAGAATACAAGTTTGTCAGTCGAGAATGTGGTGAGGGGATCGTGATATTTGTCACAGAACATGATGAATCTGATGAAGATGTCGTTGGTAAAATCAATAGGGCTGCCAGTTCACTCCGACAAGTCTTAGAAAAACACCCTCCAAAATATGTGAAGGCAAACTATGAGCATATCATTGCTCGTTTCATCCAATCACAGTTTGTAATCGCTCTTGTGGGACATTTGGGAGTTGGAAAAACATCACTTCTTCATCTTTTGATGGGAAAACCACCTCCAGAAGTACATGTCCCAACAATAGCTGTAAACTGTGAAGTCATTGAAGACATCAAATTTGCTAACTACGAGCTAGTAATCTTAGATTTTGCAGGACGAGAAGCAGCAGGAAAACTTTGGGATTTTTCATTTGTAGACATGATCTTTCTAATCACTGACTCAACACTCAAGAATATTATCTCCTCGAAATCAATCTTTACAGAAATACTATCAGAATATCCAGAGATGCCCATCATCGTGTTTGCGAACAAGCAAGACACTCCGAATTCTATAGACCCCTCTGCAATTAGCAAAGTTATGGGCTCCACTTCTTATGCTATGGTTGCAATAGACCTTGCCTATAGAGATGATCTTCTTCGGGTGTTAGTTGAGGTTCTCTCAGAGTACTTTGAATTGGATTTGCCGGACTTACCAGTCGAGCAGTTACTCTACATAGAAAGAGAGGCTTAGCTATTCTCTTTATCGTAGAATCCATTCTGATTCGGGGGATACACGCACAAAACCTAGAATGAGATTTCCTCTAATTTCATCAAATTTGTATACTCCAAAGATAAAACTCTCTGAATCAGAAGTCAAATGTATCCTTCCTTGTGTAAGATACTGGTGGAAAACAGACCTACATTGTTTTCGTATAGTCGAATAGAGATTTCTGTATCTTCTCCGCTGTGATGGTCTAATCCCCCAACGTTCAAAGATGAATCGATTAGCTAAACTATTACTGGAGATTAAGACAGATTTTCTTCCCTTTGGGACTTTCTCAATAGAATCACTAAGAACAGATCGTAATGAATCAGGAATATTTGCAAGTATAGAAGGAGTTGTTTCAGGTTCTTGGATGATTGTTTCTCTCATAACTGTTACCCCAAGACATGATTACTCTCACACTTCCTATGGCTATTCTATCTATAAGAGCACCCCCTCAGATTCTTTGAGTAGAGAAGAAATACGCGGCTTGATGGTAACTATTATAAGGTATCTCCAAGACGCGAACAAGCCTCAGACCAGTCAGATGAGGTTATAGACCATGTCCGAAGATTATAAACACATTGTCCGTGTCGGCGGAAGCGACATAGACGGTCAAGAAAACTTGCTGCAGGGACTCACTCGAATTAAGGGAGTGGGTCTGAGATTATCACGAGCAATAATAACAAAACTCCAGATGGACCCATCAAAGAGACTTGGCTACTTGACCGACGCAGAAATAAAGAAGATTGAGAAAGTTGTCAAGGATCCTGTTGCATCTGAGTTTCCTGACTGGTATGTTAATCGTCCTCGAGATAGAATGAGCGGAAGGATGTTGCATCTGACTGGATCCGATTTAGACTTCGCTCATAGAAATGATATTGACAGACTTCGAAGAATTAAGTCTTGGAGAGGTGTTAGACATTCACTTGGCCTCAGAGTAAGAGGTCAACACACAAGGACAACAGGACGCGGTGGAATGGCTGTAGGAGTTTCAAGGAAGAAAGTATAGTCGAGGGAATGAAAGATGGGTGATCCGCGTAAACAGAAGAAGAAGTACGTAGCTCCGAAGAAACCCTTCGACAGTGATAGATTCGAACAGGAGCTCCAGCTTGTTGGTACATACGGTCTCAGAAACAAGAAAGAACTATGGAAACATAGAACAGACCTCTCAAACTATCGACGAAATGCTCGTCTTATGTTAGCACTCCCTCCAGAAGATCGAGAGCTACAAGAACGCGAGCTAGTTACCAAACTTACTCGAATTGGTATCTTGAAAACCGAACCAACCTTGGACCACGTTCTCGACCTTACATTGGCAGAACTGCTTGAGCGTCGACTGCAGACAATTGTGTTTAGGAAAGGTTTGGCCAGTTCTATGCATCATGCTCGCCAGCTTGTTACTCATGGTCACATCGCACTTAATGGAGCTCGAGTCAACACACCTCAACGCCTGATAACTGTAGCAGAGGAAGAACGACTTCAATATACGACAAAGTCGCCTCTGAATGATATGTCCCATCCCGCAAGAATTGCTGCATCTGACGCTGCAATAAGAGCCTCGGCTGCAGAGTTTGATGTTGCTGACGAAGCTGAACGTGGAGGACAACCAGAGGAAAGTGAGCCAGTAACAAATGACGACCTTGAACCCATGGGAGATGAGAATCTTGAGTAAAGACGACCGTGATAAGTGGGGCATTGCCCATATATTCGCTTCATACAATGATACAATTGTCATGATTACTGATATCACAGGAGCTGAAACCCTTGCCAGATATTCTGGTGGAATGATGGTCAAAGCTGACAGGAATGAGTCCTCACCTCATGCAGCAATGCAGGCGGCTTTCCAAGCAGCCCGTGAGGCCAAAGACAAGGGTATCTACGGTATCCATATTCGTGTTCGTGCTCCTGGTGGACACGGTCCAAAGACCCCTGGTCCTGGTGCTCAAGCCGCGATTCGTGCGCTCAGTAGAGCTGGTCTAAGAATTGGAATTATCGACGAAGTAACTCCGATGCCACATGACGGAACTAGAAAACCAGGTGGTCGTCGCGGGAGAAGAGTTTAGCCAGCCCAAAAACACTCATTCAATATATCGTCAGTGACTATGCCATTTGGCTACAAGATTTTCTGGCTTACCACTGTTCATCTTGCCAATTCGCGCAAGAGGTCTTGTTAGATGTCTTTGTGATCGTGTTGGTGGAAGGTAGAGACCTATGTGAAGGTCTCTCAAACAATGTGTTTCAATTTTGCCAACATCTATGTCTTTGTAGCCACATTTTACACACTTGTATCCCTTCTCTCTTCCGGCACTTTTCATCCTCTTACCACACTGTGAGCAGATTGGATTTGAATACTCGATTGCATTGGCTAGCTCTATCACCTCTAACCCTTCTAGATTCAAAGTCTGTCCGTGTAATCTGGAAGCTGGACGTACTCCAGCATGTACGATAATCAAATCGCCAATCATGAGGTTCATCACAATCTCTCGAAACTTTCCTGAGGGCTCATAAGCTGCACAATCAATCTTACCTTCATCATCTGAAATACTGAAAATGGTATGACCCCCTTCTACCATTTTGGGCATGCTTTCTACTCGACCTCTAACTACTGCAGCCATGTATGGTCTTAGATTCCTTATCTCTACTCGATGCTTCAGATGTTCTCCCGTCCCCTGATTAGATCTGAACACCATCCACCGGTCAACTTTCTGCTTGCTCTTGACCTGTTTCCCTGCATCGATTACATACTCTGCAGACTCACCCCGGACTCCGAAGAGAACCGGGTCTGGACCATGAGGTTCAATCATTATCCTGTTTGTTGATGAATCAATATTGGAGAAGACATGGTTTCCCATTGTCTTGTCCATTGCATACACTGATTCTACATCAACTCCTCGCGGGTTTTCGCAGTCCTCCATGGATCGATAGGCAATATACTCGTAGGTATGATCTTCTTGGAGCATATTTGCAACTGATGAAAGAGCTCCAATGAGACCTCTTCCATTCCCGCTGGTGTAATGAGAGATAGTGCAATTTCCAATGACTCTCTTAGCCAGCCTGATTGGAACAACTCGCCACAATGCCAGTTCTGCGAGATTCTGTACCTGTTTGGGCACATCGCCATTAAGTAAAACTACGCCGGGATTCGTGTTTGGATACTCTTCGTCCACATAGTCATGAATGAGTCCTTCAACCATGGGCATAATTGAATCCACATCTTCGTGATTGATCAAGAAACGGAGGGCCACTGCACCATTTCCTCTAGTTCTGTATGGAATTCCAGGGTTTAGACGAACAAGGTTTGGATAATCGGTCCACTCTACATTCCACTCATTCAATCTTTCGACTATAATACTCGCAAAGTGTGTAGTACATCCACCATCTGGACTATCGATGTCATCCATTCCAATTTGAACCAGTTTTTTACTCATTCGTCACTCTTCCGACAGCTGTCACATAATGTGGCTTCATTGACTTTTGATCCATGGTCCTCACATACTAGTTTTCCACAGGTATTACAGGCACGAGATGCTAGAAACTCACTACAAATTTGACATCTCGCCTCACGACAATTGATACAAATCACTTCATCTGCAACCCAACAATATTCGCACACTATTGCCCTGCATATCTTGCATGTTTTGAATGGTTTCCTTTCAAGACCGCATATCTCACAAGAGTTGCCTGGCTCATAGAGCATGATGAAGTTCCTCAGTCAGATGGCATATGGCAACACAGAAATCCTTTGCTCTTTGACTGAACCATGTTGGTGATGTCAGTCTTGAGCCAAAATCCCAATATTATTGTCTATCATGCAGACCAGTGTGATCCTAAGAAATGCACTGGAACTAGACTTGGTAGGATGAACAAGGCCAAGATTGTCAGAAATATGCGACAAATCCCTCGGGGTTCTGTAGTTCTCAATCCTGTTTCGGAGGTTGCTTTCTCACGTGCTGACCAGGAAGCTGTAAGAAAATCTGGACTCGTTGCACTTGACTGCTCGTGGAAACAGGCTGAAAGGATTTTTACAGCCTCAAAAACAGGAGAACAGAGGTCTCTGCCATATCTCCTTGCCGCAAATCCAATCAACACATACAAACCAGTAAAGCTCTCCACAGCCGAGGCTTTGGCTGCTGCTTTGTACATAATTGGAATACCTGACAAGGCAGATGACATGTTGTCTGTGTTCAAGTGGGGACATTCATTCATAACCCTAAACCGTGAATGGCTTGATGCCTATGCAGAATGTACCACTAGCGGTGAAGTAGTTCAAATCCAGAAGGAGATCATGGAGGCTCACACCCGGGAAAAGTGAAAGGGTGGGCGGCTCTGGTCCAGAGAGTAACCCCAATTCTGTTCCACTCCGATTTGTTGCCATTCCGGAGTCTTACGACATCAAACTAAGCATCCTACCCTACACCTCCGGTCGACACATCAACAGTGTATTCTTGGACTTGCTCAATTGGTGATGGGCCGTTTCAACCTATCCTGATTGATTCTCAACAGATTGAATCTCTGTATCATTGTCAAATCCAATCAGGGGGTATCGTTTCTGTTCCCAGAGCGAGGCTCTCGCCTCCCTGCTTTCACAGGACCATTGTCGACATTGAGTCGGGAGTTTCCTCAGCTCTCACCCCAAAGAGTGAGTACCGTCAGTCGTGCTTCTGCTCCAGAGCCAATTCTTTCTCTACACTTATGGATAAAAATATGGTTGAAGGGTATTCTAAGATGATTCATTCTTTGGTTTCTTCTTCCACATTGAGGGATAGCGACCTCGTTCCATCAGCACACGTTCGCTATTCGCGATGATACCACTCTTTGCTTTGGCAATTCGATCACTTGTATCATTAGCTGTGGCTACAGCTACAGCTTCACCTTTTAGGGTCTTCAAGATGACAACTTCTCCCTTCTTGATCTCACTACTTAGGCTGACAACACCACTGGCTGCCAGATTGGCTCCATGACATACTGCATCAACAGCAGAATCACGGATGTTTATGACAGGAAGATGTTCAAGTCCAAATTCGATTGGAAGTAAGTATTTTCTGAGTTCGGTGTCATCCCCCTCCTCTTTCCAGAACATGAAAGCGTCTTTAAGATCATAGAGGGAACACATGTGCTCATCTTCTCTGAAAGATCCTACACGAGTTCTTCGGAGTTCACGCATATGTCCACCGACACCCAACGCCTCTCCGATGTCAAAACAGAGCTTACGTATGTAGGTTCCTGCTTGGCAACCAACTCTGAATAAAACAAGTCTTCCCTTGATCTCGAGTATATCGTTGTAGTATATCTCGCGAACCCGAAGAACCCTTTTAACTGAGGATCTTAGGGGGGGCTTTTGGTAGAGCTTTCCCACGAATTCCCCGATTACCCTCTGGATTTCGTCTTGGGGTGCATTATGATGTAGCTCTAGAACGCAAACGTATTCCTTACCAGCAGGTAAAAGTGCCTGCATTGCCTTGGTGGCATTTCCTACACCTGTAGGCAAAATTCCTGTTACGCCAGGATCAAGAGTCCCACCATGCCCAACACGATCTACTTGGAGAATCTTTCTTACCCAAGTTACAACTTCATGGCTTGTAGGTCCTGCAGGTTTATCGAGAACAATGACCCCATTGTCGAGTAGGTAATCAATTGGTAGATTATTCAGCGACGTAAACCCATAATCCGAATTTGTAGTATCAGATGATTTCAGAATCAATTCACGGGGTTTATCTGCAGGCAACATGCCCGTCATCAGATTAACACTCCTGAAGATATCCGTCTACAAATCGAGCCTAATCTTTTTCCTGAACTTGTCAGTGAGGCCAGCTTCTTCAATAGCCTTCTGGATGGCTTCATCATCAGAATCTGCCGCGATTGTTAGGATTGTTTCAAGTGGTTCCAAGTGTCTAATATTACAGTTGCGACGTCTAACGCCACTCAAGTTCTTCGGTCCGGTTACCACTACATAGCTCTCGTCTTTCTTTTCAATTACAACACAAAGACTTCCGGCTTCGCGGCCCATCGTCTTTACACATACTCTTCCTGTTTCGTAGAGACCCATTATCAATACACCTCGCCTTGTCATTGGTCTGCATTCGAGTCACCTCGTAGCATCATCCCTTTTGACTGGGAGAATAATGGTGGCGACTCCTGTTGGCAATATGAGCCTTACGCTTGATACTAACTATCACTTAATTTGCCTATTTATCAAAGAATGCCTCTATAGCTGTGAAAACGATGGTGATGACTTCTTCAAGATCGAACTTGTCCGTGTTTATGATGAGGTCGTATACTGAGTGGTTAGAAACATCTATCCCATAGTACTCCAAGTATCTTGCTTTCTCACTGCCCTCCCGAGTTATGGTTTCCCGTCGGGCATATTCGAAGTCCGTTCCATCCCTCTCTGAGATTCTGCGAATTCTATTTTCGACTGACGCAATCAATAGAATCCTTAGGTCTGCATTATCCCCAGCCATCCAAGCAGCCAATTGACCATCAATGACTGCGTTACCCTTCTCAGCCTCCCCTCGGAGTTTGTCATCAATCAGTTGATCTATGGCCTCATCTCCCGCAGCAACTCTACTGAATTCCTCTAGTGTGAGGTTTCTCTCTTTTGCGAGCTGCCTGAAAATGACTCCTGCAGACATTCTCCTCAAGTTAAATTTCTTAGAAATCGCGTCAGCTACTGAACTCTTGCCAGTACCGTGAAGACCTCCCACAGTGATGACGCGTTTCATTATTCTAATCTCGTGTTGCATTTATAATTCCACGGCGCAGAGCTCGGGGAGATACTA
>JAEOUL010000004.1 GCA_016839345.1 Candidatus Thorarchaeota archaeon
GAAATACGTAGCTCGTTGTACACTCGGTCCCATAATTTCTTTCAATAAAACCGCGTAGAAATGAACATCTTAATCCGAACACCTGCTGCACAGAACAGGGAGAGAAGGTCCGATGAAGTCGTCATGGACGCTGCTCTGTTTAGGTCTTCTTCTATGTCGCGTCATACTTATCCAACCATTTCCCGCCCAATTCGGAGTACTGCTAATTTTCGACTCCTAGATTATTTAGACCCGCGTCGGAAGACGACTATGACAACAATGGCATAGATTCCTGTTAGAACAAGAGGTATCAAGACAAGAGGGCTGGTGAGTGGGTTTGGTGCTGGGTGAGGATAGAATATAGTGCTGTTTGACGCCAAAGCTATGCTCTCAAAGGTGGACCTAGCAGCTGGCGAGGAGTAGTTGTAGGCACACACATCGGAACCAAAACTGCCAACCATGTAGTGCAGATGCGGATAGTTCTCACTGAACAGGAGTGTGGCAAGAGCATCTCCGGGTTCCACTCGCTGTCCAACTTCAGCGTCTATCATGGTGCTTTGTAGTGAGTTGTTTGTTTCATCTAGAAATCCTGGTTCTATGACAAGTTGGACCACCCATGCCCAGTTCACTGCTATGCTAATCTCAAACAACATGTTCCCTGCATATGGGTTGATGTGTTCGCTGAAACCCGTAACAGTCCCTGTAACTGGTGAAACTATCGTGACATTGTCTGAAATCACGAGATCAATCCCGCTGTGAAACACTCCTGGCTCTCCCCAGTCTGGAGTGTAGTACGCCGAGAGTCGTTCAATTCGGTCGGTTTCAGAAATTGGAAACTCGAGTGTGGGATCATCGAAACCGGGGGCTATCCCTAGGAATAGTGTATAACCAACAACAACCAGAATGACGATGATCGGTAATGCTAACAATGCCTTTCGTTTCTTGTTCATGTCTGACTCAGTTAGTATTGTCTGGAAATTTGAGATAAGCCTTGTTCGAGTCTATGATTCAGACGAACGCTATCTTGTTGGTTTGACCCATACACAGAAGTACTCAGTAGGGCAGATGGGATTTGTCCCAAATCAAACATGTTTGAGATGTCGTGTGTTGGAGATAGAAGAGGCAGTTTCCAGAGCAGAAGAGATTATTCGCAGGGGATACTCCATTAAAGAGAATTGGAAAGAGCTGGAGAAACTCATGATTGTCTTCATGAGCCCTGGACAGCACCCGCAGTCGAAACCTACACAGGAACAATATATGCGAGTTTATCAGATGGCAATAGATCTCTATAAGCAGGGATTTGCAGAACCCTATCCAAACTTACCAAATGATGCATTTTTCCCGGGTGTAATGCTGAAGGCAGGATTTAATCCCAGAGGGATATTCGACAATAAATATTCTCGGCATATTGGAAGTGAGAATCGAGCTTTGCTGATCTCTTCACACATGATAGCGTCCTTTGTTGAGAATGTCGCCAATGAACCTGTAGAGTTTTTGGAGATTCTATATCAAGCAGAGTTTGGAGAGCGTTTTAATCGGCTTCGATTGGGATTTCTTGCGGTGACTCCAAGTCGGCTTTTCATAGTGGGAGTAAACCGCCTCCCGGGCAAAGACAGGGAGAGATACTATCTTCTCTATCCTGACCTTGAGGACAAAACCTACTATGGGAGCCTTGACTACATCTATCTTGACAAGATTAAGAACGTCCGCCTGAAATATGGGATTTTCAAGCAAGAAGTTGTGATTCACCTCCAAGACATCGACTATGCCAAGGTGCGGACCAGGCGGATTATTGGCCCTCTTTTCTATAGATCAGGCATTGGTGAGAAGGAGAAAAGGCGTACAGGTTCTTTCAAATTGTATATTTGTTTCTTAAAAATACCTGAACAAAGCAAAGCAAAACACAAGGAGCGATACATGCAGTTCGTTCATAAATTACAGAACCGTTATTGAGGTCACATGTCTTGAAGTCACCATATTAGAGTAATTGCGATTACTCTACATATTCCAACTCAATCTCTTCGTCTTCAGCATTCAGTGCAACTACTTTTTCAGGTTTCCCATCTTCTGTGAATTCAAACCTGATAGCTCTCACACTGGAATCTCCAATGAATTCCAGCTCATTGTAGGGCTCAAGTATTTCTTCGAAGTCCCCTATCTTGATAACGAGTTTGCCATCCTTGACTATGAACTCGACAAGATTCTTCCGTTTGTATTTCCCTTCCAGTCTTTTCAGACTCTCTGGAGTTACTTCTCGCTTAGCGTACTTGAAGAACTCTGTTAACAGTTTTTTTTTGGATACCTTCCAACGGGGGCTACCAACACGACAAACTCCTCATCCGTGTTTAGACCTAACAGCGCATCCAACTTGTTCTGCTCATAGTACCCGATAGCGACGGTTCCCAGATTGACAGCTTCACACGCCAAATACAGACTTTGATTCACAATCCCTAGATCTACAGCGATGAATTTGTGAGCAAGGATTGTATAGCGCCACTCACTCCGATATGGAACAGCAGTCCAACAGAAGATGACTGGAGCTGTTCCCACAAACTTTTGGTCGTATGAGAGTTCGCCCATTTTCTCAACAGCATTCTCAATCTTCTTGATGAACATCAATTGATGACTGAAGGAGATGTATCGATAGAGCCCTGGCTCAAGTCCTTTGACATCATTGATGACGAGATACGTTTCAAACGGACTCTTTGCACCAGCAGAGGCAACTGTACGCTTGATTCCACGACCTGACTTGAGTAACTCCTTCACTCCTTGGGTGCACCAGAGAAGAAAGGACAGTTCCTCTAAGGTGAGAGGGTCCGAGGTGTATTTTCTTCTACTTTCTCTACTGTTGACAAGGTCAAGGAAAGGAGCTTTACCAATAGTAAATTCATCGGGAGGACTCAGATCGATGAGAGGAGCATCCTCCGGAAACGGTTGTTGAAAAAGAGGAAACGAGAGTTTCTTCTTCTCATCAGATTCTGGAACGTATTCATCGTATTCCTCAGAATCAAAGAATTTCAGGAAACTTCTTCCCTCTTTCATAAATGAGAATTTTCTGGTGTCATAGATTAATGTATTCACCTAAGCAAATTGGAAACAACCACAATCAATAGTTCTAGCGTAGAAATGAAACTCTAAATTCAAACAAAATCTCATGAATGTAGTGAAAGAAGACCTGAGCGTGTAAGTACAATGAAGAAATCTTGGACTCTGTTATGTCTTGGTATCATCTCACTCAGTCTTGTACTTGCACAACCACTTGCCTTTTCCACAATCGGTGTCATGAACACTTCAGTTCAAACCCCGACAGCATCACTACAGAAGATGACTGAACAAGAAACAGGTGACAGCAGGTCATTCTGGGCACTGGATTTCAATACTATGGAGTGCTATATTGTAGACGCGCATCTGCTTGCAATCGGGGATCACTGCTACATCTACTTTGATGACCTGGCAATCTCAATCATTGGAGAAACAGAAGCGAATACGAGGGCTGAAACCTACAGGAACGAATTTGATACTAACATCTACCACAGAGTGACTGACTTGGCAGGAAACCCAGACGGCACACTAGGTGATGTCGACGGGGACCCGAAGGTCTACATTTTGGTCGTCGAACATTTCCAGAGCTACTACAGGCAGTCAAATGAGGTCGAGGGAGAATACTCGAACATGTGCGAGATGATCTACATCTGCTATCGCACGAACAACCCCGTGAACACGATAACACATGAGTTCCACCATCTGGTCTGGTTCAACTACGAGTTTGACGAAATCCACTTTGTCCTTGAGGGGGCAGCAGAGTATGCAACCTACTACTCAGGTTATCTTCCAGCCAGTAACTGGACAGTCAGGGTGCAGGCCTTCCTCGAGGACATTGATGACTCATTCATCTACTTCGAGATAGAACCTCAGGACTATGGTGCCTGCTACCTCTTTGCCTTCTACCTCGCAGAACAGTATGGAGTGCAGTTCTTGCGGGATCTTGTGCAACATGCAGATGACGGAGCCTTTGGACTGGAGACTGCTCTTGCCGATGCGGGATACAACACCTCATTCAATGAGCTGTATCTCGACTGGATGACCACTCTGACCATCGATGAACCGGATTTCGCAAACGACCGCTACTGCTATCGAAACATGAACGTTACAATTCAGGACTACACCACCATCGAGACCTTCCCCTACCAGGATGACAGTGTTCCCCTGTACTGCTATGGTTCCAAGGTCTACAAACTCGTATCTCCACCTGATAACTTCACAGTGGAGATGAGCCAACCCGCTAGTGGCGTGGCCGGTCTCTCAGTCGCTTACAGGGACATGCACGGTTGGCATGTTCAGCAGACGCAGGAGGAAGGAAGAGCGATTATGAATGTTACAGGTGACTCGATAGATACAGCATATGTGATTGCTTGTCATCTATATGTTGAGGCTCCCGGAGGCGAAAATGACTTTGGTGCTGGTCCTCGGGAAACAGTCCAAGTGTTGATTCATGAAACGGATGAAACAACAAGATCGCCTACACCGACACCCACACCAATCAACGATAACACAATACTATTCATCATTGCAGGGTCATTACCTGTCACTTCTACCATCGTAGTGTTGGTTCTCATGCTCCAAAAAAGAAGGAAAGAGAGCGAGTAACCGTATTATCTATGCTCGTATCTCTGATTGTGATTTTTAAGCTACATTTTATTACTCCATAGACTCTTCTGAGATTTGGTCAGCAGGCATGAACGATGAGAAGCTCGTAATCACAGCAACCACTGCAAACTCGTGGATTTTTCCTCAAGTGAAGAACTGGGCCCTTTCCACAGAGGCATTGATTGAGGATGTGATTCAGTGTGCTGAGGCCGGTGCAGCAATTGCTCATGTTCATCTTCCGCTAGGAGAAGAATCGGAAACTGTAGAACGGATTCGCGAGCGAAGTGACGTCATCATCCAAGCTGGAATGTCAAGTTATCCCATTGAAGAACGAAACGCCATGTTCGATGCTCGTCCTGACATGCTCAGCATCATTCTCAATCACCATGATGAGCATTTCACTGACTTGGTGGTCAACCAGCTTCATCCCATTGAAGAGCTTGAGGAATACTGTGTCAATTGCCGCAAGACCAAGATTGCGCCTGAATGGGAGGTGTGGCATACTGGGTCATACTGGAACCTTAATCATCTGATTACAAAGGGGCTTATTGACCCGCCCCACATACTGACACTCTTCTTTGGCTGGCCCGGTGGGACATGGTCTCCACCCACGATTGATGAATATCTACACCGTGTCAAATACATGCCCAAGAACTGCATTTACTCGGTCAGTGTTATGGGTCCCGAACAGTCAGCCATCGCGAAAGTTTCGGTCGAGCACGGTGGTAATGTCAGAGTGGGGACTGAGGACTACCCTTTCATCAGACCTGGCGTACCTGCAAAGAACAATGCTGAGATAGTTTCACAGATGGTAGGTCTTGCAAAACAAGTTGGGCGTGAGGTTGCAGATCCCTCCGAAGCAAGAAGAATCTTGGGACTGTGAAGCGGACTCTTCGAGGGTCAAGATAAAGAAACGGAAAGGAAAAGCCGCCCAGAGGGTATTCTCTACCTTGCTCTTGCAGAGTTTGCCACTGGTATCAGCCTTCCTATGGATGGAGCTATGACCGTCTGAGGTCTACATCAGCGTGCAGTCCAGCCGCCATCAATCCGAAGGTCTGAGCCAGTCACATATGATGACTCATCACTGGCCAGATACAGAATTCCAGTCGCCACCTCATCAGGAGTAGCCCAACGTTTGAGTACGCCTTCTTCCTCGAACTCCTTCTTAACAACCTCATAGTCAACGCCTCTCTCCCTGGCTTGCTTTGTGACATCGCTCACCAGCATTGGTGTGTCTGTAGCTCCGGGCGAAACACTGTTCACTCTGACACCATATGGTGCAAGATCAAGGGCAAGGGCACGAGTGAATCCCAAGATACCCGCCTTGGTAGAACAATAGTTGGCATGATTGACCTGTCCTATGTGGGCTGCAACAGAAGCAAGTGTGATTACTGACCCAAATCCCTGCTTCTTCAGATATGGGATTGCATATTTACAGCTATAGTGTGTGCCTTTCAGATTGACATCAATCAGAAGGTCATAGTCCTCATCCGGGAAGTCTTCAACTGGACCGACCCTGACCACACCAGCGTTCACTACAAGTACATCGATTCGTCCATACTTTTCGTAGGTGTGGTCTATCATTTTCTTCACCTGGGCTGAGTCCGTCACATCGACTCGCATGATTTCAGCTTGATCTTTACCCTTCTCCATCAGGTCGAGAGTTTCTCGCAGTCCCTTCTCATCTATGTCTGACAGGACCTGAGTTGCTCCCTCCTTTCCAAAGAGAACGGCTGTAGCTCGACCAATGCCTGAAGCGGCACCAGTCAGAATGACAACTTTATCCTTTACTCTCATCTCTTTCAAACCCCTTTTACAAAAATCCCCTTATCCAGACTTGAGATGCGCTCGCAGCCCTTCTCGGTGACACGATAACAGTCTTCAATGCCCACCAGACCCACGTCTTTGAAGTTCTGCCAGACCTCGATATCCATAACCATGCCCTCCTCAAAGGGGAAGTCAGCTTTTCCCATGCGAGAGAAGATTTGCGTTTCCTCGCACTCAAGACCAATACTGTGGCAGGTGAGGTGTGGTTTCAAGCTGGGTTGGAGTGTTTTATGGAACTTCATTGCGGCTTTGTACACCTCGCTAGGGTCTTCTCCTGGTCTGATTTGTTCAACACAGAACTCCTGAACCTTGATCATCCGTTCAACAACTTCATCAGCACCTTGTGGAATCTCACCGATCACAACATGTCGACTGACATCAGACACATATCCCTTCCACACTGCTCCGATGTCTAGACGCGTGATGTCACCTCTTCCCATCACAGTCCCCACACCTGGGGCTTCAGGGTCTGCAGGACCAATCCCAATAGTCAGATGGTCCCATCCCTCTGCTCCCTCATCAACAATAGTTCTCCGTGCAATCTTGAGAAGGTCATAGTCTGTTATTCCCTCATAGACACCCTCGATAATTTGCTCTATTGCTTTCTCTGCTATTGCAGTTGACCTCTTAATCCTCTCTTGCTCTTCCTTTGACTTTACAATGCGCATTTTGAGGAATGCATCATCCCCACCAACAAACTTTACACCGGGGAAATTGGATGTCAGATGTTCTGCCTGATACCATGGCGTCAATGATTCCAACCCCACAGTCTTTCCGTCCTTGATTCCCCACTCTACCAACTTGTCAGACACAAACCTCATCGTCTGCTGCGGTGATATGATACCTGTCGCATCCTCGACCCAAGAGAACTTGTCTAGGCTTGCAAATACTAGCCAATAGAAAAGACTGACCTCACCATCTCTTCGGATGAGTGCGACATACGGAAACTGGTTTTTCAACACCCAGAGAATTGGATTGTTTGCTACATGTAATGTGGGAAGACCAGTAGTATAGAACACATTTACATCAGTGGAGGCCACGAGTACATCAATGTCCAGAGCGTCAAGAATGTCAGCCGCACGATTCTTGTCAAACCCAATTGGTTTCATGAGAACCACTCATCTCACTCATCGAACAGGTCCATGAAAACCTCTAGCTTCTGGAGATCGGCCATATTCCCACTCAGTTTCAGGTCGCCCATCATGAAGGTTTCCATTGGATCAATCTCTCCATTGCAGATTCCAAGAAGCAAGTCTGACTCTACAGTCAAGCTCATCTCTGGATTTTCCACGACACCTTCCAGAAGCTGTGCCCTGTTTGTCCCATCGAAGATCATCTGAACAGAGAAATCTAGATCTTCAACAACTATCAAGAAAGTCTTCTTAAACCCCTCGAACTGTTCTGCGACTGAAGAGTCGTTCTCAAGGAGTTCGACCCATCTCTGAAGGGCTTTCATTATATCCTCTTTTCCAGCCACGCTATCTCTCCCTTCTATTGAACCTTCGTTCATCATATTCTGTCATGGGCTATTTAGGTCTTCTCAAACTCCATCAGGGTCTATACCTACACTTCAACAGGGTCCTCTCATTTGATCGATTCAAGAGCGACTGGGCGTTTTCCAAGGAGAAATGAGCTCATGACGATCATACCCACACCTGTAAAGAAGAAGACAAGAGAGAGGACAGAGGGGGCTGGTAAGAAGAACATCAGGAGAAACACAAATCCCGGAGTGATCTGAATTGGCACCTGTTGTATCGGGATGATCAGATTCGCTTGTCCTGACAGAAACGCACTCTGCAATGTTCCAAGAGCGAATATGTTGTCCAGTACCAGGATTACCGCTGAGATTGCGAAGAGTACGAGCTCGAGGAGGACGAAGGTCCCTGCAAGAACATGCACAATTGTTGACATGAGAATTGCTATCCAGTAGTTCGTCATCGCTATGAAAAGACCTGACATCAGGGCTCTTGCTATTGCCCTCATCTTTGACCACCTCCGGTATAATACCTCGAGAATGAGTATCATCACGATGATTGCAGAGGTGAAGATTGCGACTCGTAGCAGAAACCCGATTTCTAGGAAATCAAAGACTACGATATCGATGACAAGCTCACTAAAGGTGATTGTGAAGATCGCAGCTATTATCAGAGTGATTCCAATGGCTTCGGTGCGAGTTAACGACTCGCCAATCAGCTTTACAGACCCAATGGCAAGGACGATAAGCCCCACTGCCATGAGCCCGGGTATCAATGCAGGACCAATATAGATCTGAGCGAGCATGAAGAAGGCGGTCCCAATAGCAAGTTGAAATAGAAGTCCAACAAGCCATAGCGGGTTCTTCACGAGTGATCTAAAGAACCTCTGTTCTTTTGCTTCACTTGGCAGTTCATTGACCACTTTCTTCTGAAGCAGCGTCCCCACATTGTTGCTGATTCCTGAGGCAATTGCGAGGAAGACGCCATAGAGATACGACATAAGTGATTCTTCCCCTGGGATGTGATTCTTGCTGTACAACTAAGCTAATCTTAAGGATTACCTCCTCTAAGCAATGGTAATCCTTATGCCACAGTTTGCTGGTTGCTGTATCATGGATCGCGTGAGGTTCGGGGTGATTGGATGCGGTTCTGCAGCCTCATTCCATGTTCTCCCTTTCAAGAGATTAGAAGACTCGAAAGTGCAGTTTGTTGCAGCCTATGACGTGAATGAGAAGACCGTGCACAGCTTTTCAAAAAGACATGGATTGACTCCTTTCTCGAATATTGATGAGTTTCTAGAGAGCGAGATTGATGCAGTACTCATCGCTGCTCCGCACTACCTGCATGCACAGCTCACAAAAGCCGCAGTTAAGGCTGGAAAACATGTCCTCTGTGAGAAACCTATGGCGACAACGATAGAGGAGTGTGATGAGATGATCCTTGCTGCCAAGAATGCTGGGGTCCAGCTTATGATTGCTGAGAATCATCGGTTTCTCCCAGCACATCAGCTCATCAAGAATGCGCTTGACCAAGGCTTGATTGGTGATGTGTTCCTAGGTCGATCCTATGAGGGAGCATTCTGCCCGCATGAGCAGTTTCTCAATCTGGACTCCTGGCACTTCACATATCAACAGGGTGGAGGTGGAGTGGTTGCAGACCAAGGGGTCCACAAGTTCTCAACTCTCAATTGGATGTTGGGAGAAGTCGATTCAGTACAATGCTGGTTAGGAAAAGCACTGAACTCCCCCCCAGAGAAGGGTGAAGACACTGCAATAGTCCTCCTTCGATATAAACAGGGAGCCATGATTACTGTAGACCTTTCATCAATCACCGTCCATCCGCTTACAAACCGTCTGGAGCTCCATGGGACACAAGGCTCTATTCTGGAGGACCATGCTTGGGAACGTCCTGTCCAGATCTTTTCATCACATGAGTTGGCCGAGCAGAAAGGAGTCTTCTACAGTCCTGAAGTAGAACATGGCCCCTATCCAAAATACTACCTAATATCTGCTCGGTGCGAGGACACCCATTTTGCAGAATGTATTATCAATGGCACTGACCCTGAGTTTACACCAGCTCAGGCGCGGGACGCTGTCGGAGTCACGCTTCTTGCATATCTCTCAGCCAAGGAAGGTCGAGCTGTGACCATTGATGAACTTGATGAGATTAAACGCACGGAAGGAACGAAGAGCATCCTTGAAGGTCTTGGGAGAGTGACTCTACATAACTATGGCTACCTGAGATGGAAATAGTCGTGTTAAGGTGGCTTGGCTATGACGAAGTTTGTCTTCTTTCAGGCTCATCCGGATGATCTTGAGATGAATTGTCCGCACCTCCTTTATCATCTAGGGCGCCGCGGACATGAGATACGGATTGCATCAGTCACGAAGGGCGAGTTCGGACTTCCTGGTCCTGAGTATGATCATCTAAAGGGGGATTTCTTGGTAAAAATCCGGGAGAATGAGCTAGCAAATGCTTGTGCCATCTATGGAATACCCAGAGAGAATATCGACTACCTCGGATATGTCGATGGTTTTGTGACCTTGAACCGAGCCTTCACAAATCATATTGCGGAATACCTCAACTTGCACAAGCCAGATGTGGTGGTTGCACCTGAGGGTCTCTATGCGTGGTACTACCACATGGATCATCTCAATACAGGTCGTGCAGTCTTCTATGTCATCAAAAGGGGTCTGCTTGAACGCACACCAAGGCTTTACTTCTATGACTCCCTCTGTCCAAATACCTTCTTTCCAATCCGGGCAGAGGACATCGATGTAGCAGATCGTGCAATCGATTGCCATAAGACACAGTGGTGGATAATGTCCTGGATGCGTCATCTTGTACGTCCTACACGTCTGATTGCAGGACTCAATGTCGGCGGATGGATGTACGCGGAGCCATATCGTCATATCTTCTTTGATGAGCATCTCGATAGAATACATCGTCCCGGTCCCATCATTCGAGGCTTCACACACTTCATGTCAGGCATCCCTTTCTTCCAAGCAAAGTATCCACAGGCAATTCTTGAGGAGAGAAGGAAGAAGGTCCGATAGTATCGGTCAAAAGGAATATCTGAGCGAGAATATCTTGA
>JAEOUL010000146.1 GCA_016839345.1 Candidatus Thorarchaeota archaeon
CACTTCTCTCTCTCCGACAATCCAAACACATCATTTTCACTGGATATTGCATCGTTCAGAATATGTGGGAATAGCACCGATATATTATATCCAGAACTCATGGATGCTTCTCTTGTCCTCCAAGAACGCAGCTTGATGATTCTTGCTAGTTTCGTGGACGATTCCGAAGGCTTTGAAAACCCATTGCTCTATGAGAGAGAATTCACAGTGACTCCAGAAGAGATTGAGAATATCTGTCTGAGTCTTCATGAAGGACTGAACCACACATATCCTTCCGAGACATCCTCATTGGAACTACTAGAATCCAGTTTCAACATGGGTTTTGAAATCGAAATCACCTATTCCGATGGTTCCTGGGTATATGTCATAACAGTCCAAGTAGGTGAAGGATACATCATGTTCAACAGTGGCAAAGGCACTCCAGACAGAGGTTTGGAGAGTTGCGCTGTTCTAGAACCAGTTTCTGCTTTAGACGGTCTTGTAACTACTATTTACTCAGTCTTCACAAATCACTTGGTTGAATAATAGACAATACTAAGAAATTCACTCAACCTCATTTGAAACTTGAAACAGGTCAGTGAATTCATCCGCAGATATTTTCAATCCTGAAAGATTATATGGTGGCTAGATTGTTCTCGCCTACTAACGACTCTCAGGCGACTGAAAGATAATGCCTCCTAGAGACATGAATATCATAGTGTTCGGGTGCATGCAGTGCATGTACGCCGCCTCAGACTTGGCGGGAACGATGAAGCTACAGTATGACATTACGAGTAGGATAATCAGGATGCCATGCACCGCGAGACTCGACATCAACTTCATTCTCAAGGCGCTTCAAGAAGGAGCCGATGGGGTTCTGGTTGTTGGATGCCATCCCGGAGACTGTGCCTACAAGACTGGCAACTTGGGGGCAGAGCGAAGGGTCCGGTTTGCTAGAAAGCTTGTTGGACAACTTGGTCTCAATGAAGACCGAGTGAAGATGGTCTTTGTGAGTGCTGCAGAGGGGGACAAGTTCGCAGCTGAGGTCAACAAGTTCGCTGATGAGATTCGGAAGATTGGCCCAAATCCCATCAGACTGTAGAGGAATCAAATCTTTTCCTCATATGAAATGCACTGAGCTCAAAGCCAAATTTCTCGTAAAGTTGTTTGGCCTCAACAGCCTGAACCGGACAATGCACACTTATCAGGTCTGCGCCAGACTGTCTGAATATTTCTAATAGATATTCAAGAAGAGTGGCACCAACGCCTTGGTTTCTGTATTTAGGAGTCACCACAAGAAGCTCAATTGTCGCAACCTTTGAAACCCCCCAATTGGCAAGGACTTCTGATGGAACATCTTTAAAATACCCATAGACAAAACCTACAACTTTGTCATCATCCTGAGCAACAATAAAGCCCTCTGGAAATGCATGGGTGATCTTCAGGTCATTCTCATGTAGTGGACCATCAAAGAAAGCATAATCATTAGCCAACCGGATAACCATGGCAGTATCTTTGTCATCGAATTGACGAATCTTCAGTACCGCTCACCCATTGAAACAAAATAGGCTGTCTTAATGAGCATAGTGTTTTTTCAGAGATTTTACATCCTTGAGATTTGCGCAGGTCAAACCATCTTTATTTATTGAACAGGCTCGCAACGACAGACTTCGCATTCCATTATAGCACAAAGGTGTTGTCATGATGAAGGTCTTTCGTTCTCATAAGGCATTGACAATCTTTCTCATCACCCAGATAATCTTCATGCTACCCATAGTTCTAATTAATTGCGACAATAGAGCGATGGACTCATGCTCTATCTTTAGTGTTTCAAGTGATGGAAATACATTCTTCTGCAACAATGAGGATGAAGGGCTTCAGCACGGAAGGGTCTGGTTCATACCAGGTTCAGAGAGCAAGAATGGGTTAGTTTTGTTTGGCTATGGAATCTATCGAAACGTTATGGTGCCGGTGGGAGGGATGAATGACAAAGGTCTTTGTCTTGATATGACAGCAGTCAGTGAAACTCAGATCCAACTTGATCCGAATAAACCCGACTACGAAGGATCTTATTTCATAGAAATGCTTCAAGAATGCGCAACTGTAGATGAGGCAAAAACCTGGGTGTCTTCATTTAACTTACTACTACTGAACTGGCAACAGGCTCACATCGCAGATGACACAGGAGATGCAGTAGTCATAGGATTGGATGATACTGGCAACCTCTGGATGACTAACAAGTCTGAAGACTATCTTGTTTCCACAAACTTCAATCTTGCACAGAGTGAGCACCATGATGTAGGACGATATGACACAATGGTTTCCTTGCTGAGCACGATGAGCGAGCTGACCCTTGATTACTGCCAAGAAATTCTTCAAACGGTATCTGCATCAGCGACTATGTACTCGTACATTTGTGACCAACAGAACGGACTACTATATCTCTACTCACGTGGTGACTTCGAACGCATGGCAGTTCTCAACATAACAGATGAATTAGCAGCTGGTGAACACTCGTATGACATTGAAAAACTAGTGTTTCTCTCTACTGGTCAACCTAGTTCCTCTGACACATTTGGGGACTTCTCTGGTATGATTTTGATTTGCTTTGTCATCCTTTGTTCAACGTTGATTACGGTTTTGAAAATAAGAACGAAGAGGGTTTGAACTATACGAATATGGTATGAAAAGGAGTGAAATTTGAGTTGCGAACTAGAAGAGAGTTAGACTTGAACGTTGGTGAAACTAAACAGAGTCGAGAAAGTGGGAGCGCAAGGTCCACCACGGCGACCGAATCTTGGATCAGGTTCGTCTTGATAGCTATGGCCTTTTCTGTTTCGATTATAGTATTCTCCGTTTTCCCACGTTTTCCGATTCTTATTCCAACCCCTTGGATTACAGGAGTTATCTATCTCTATTTAGCTCCAATTTTCCTATACTCATTCAGCACTATGGTTCAACCTTGGAAGGTTGCGGCAATATGCTTCCCAGCTCTCTGTCTAGGAGAGCTACTATGGTGTGTCATTTATGGATCTGCTGGAGAGCTTCTCGTTTACGTAGTCATCACACTGAACACATGGGGTATCGGATGCCTGCTGATTTCATTTCTCAGAAACAGAAAGGAAACAGTGGCTTTGCTCGTTGGTGGTCTGTGGGTCTTCATTGGACTACTTATTCCAACTACTATTTACTATTCAGTAATTCTGAACTGGAACCCCCTCTACATGGTTGCAATATCTCTTCTCACAATGGTTCTCAACTTGCTAGTTATTCCTGTTTCCATAGGACTAAACTATATTCTACGAAAAGCTCTGAAAATTCAGAACTTAGAAGATCTTCTTCTTCTCAATAATTCCTCACCAACATAATCAAGTGTACCCAGTAGCGTATATGCAATGCAAGTACTTTGACAAACGAAAATCCTGCCGGATACAATTAGTTCATATTAGAATTTTCACTGGAAGCAATAACAAAATAGAATCTGAAGAAGCTAGTCAGTGAGAGTAGGTCGAGGGGAAGCCACATTATCACCTACCATAATAGAGTTGCAGCAGTATCTCATTTATTACTGAATCAGCAATAGTCAGAATAGAATAGAAAGAAGAAAGAAGGGGCAATAGGAAAATGACAAAGAGCCCAAAACAAAGAACCACATTGAAAGACAGAGTTCGAAGATCATTCAAGAAGAATGAACTCTGTCAAATCGCATTTGATGAATTAGAGAGCGATGTTGAAGTACAGACAGTATTGGAAGACAGCAATCGAATGGCAATAGATCGGATGGGATATTCGGACCACGGACATACTCACTCATTGATTGTGGCACTCAACGGAATCAGGCTTCTGAGGGAGCTCAGCAAGGGCTTACAGACTACAATCGTGAAGGAGGAAACCGGTGATATCAAAGACTCAGAGCTGGTTGTGCTGTTGGGATGTTATCTCCACGACATAGGAATGGCCGTAGGTCGCGCTAATCATGATGAGTTCTCAGTGGTAATAGCCATGCCAATCTTAGATCGTATCCTAGCTAAGGTCTATCCAAAAGACAGACACAAACAAGTACACATCAGAGGACATGTAATGCATGCCATATATTGTCATGACAAGGTAGCAGTTCCAATGACCGTTGAAGCTGGAGTTGTGGGCATTGCTGATGCGCTAGATATGACAAAGGGTCGGGCCAGGATTCCCTTTGAAGCTGGAAGTGTCAATATCCACTCTGCCTCCGCAATGGCTATTGAACGTGTAAATATTCGAAAAGGTGACACCAAGACAGTAAGAATCGAGGTCATCATGAATAACGCTTCTGGAATCTTTCAGATACAGGAACTGCTTGAAGAGAAGATTCGTAATGCAAAAGCATTGATTGACCACATAGAGCTTTATGCAATCATGTCACCAAGCGAAGACAAGATAATTGAGGAAGAACTCAAGGTACTCTAGATTTTAAACAATAAAACTGGAGTAAATATTCCTAATGAGTTCGTTCATAACAGTTAATATATATGAACGATATCGAACACTCGTTGCGTTTCAGAAAAAGCATTTGGTGAACGATATGAAAGGTCTAGATCCGATAGATTCTCAGATTGTTGCAATGCTACAAAAAGATGGTAGACGATCATTCAGCGAGATTGCTGATGCTGTTGGTAGAACAGAGGTCACTATTCGTCGACGTGTAAAAAAGCTGCAAGATGAAGGATACATCAGACGATTCACCGTAGTATTAGACCCACTCAAAATCGGACGAAAAATCCGAGCTGTTATACGTGTTAAGACAGCAATGAAAGAAGCCAAAGATATCGCTAATAAACTCAAGAGCTTTGATGAAGTCAATGAAGCCTACTTTCTCGATGGTGCCTGTGGATTAATGATGATGGTGACTTTGGACGATCTCACAGAATTGAAGACATTTCTTGAAAATCGTCTTGGTGGCCTAACCGGTGTTGGGGATACTGAAACCTGTATTGTATTAGAGGAAATCAAATCTTCTCTAGATTGATGGAGGGTTAATGATGCAGCACACACTGCATCTATCTAAAGGTGATTTATTCAAGCTACATGAACATGCGGAATCAAATCTACCAAATGAGGCTGCAGCTCTCATTTTTGGTATTATATCTGAGAACTCGATTATTGTCAAACAAATTGAGATAGTTTTGAACGAGTCTAGCTCTAGGGTAACAACATTCGAAGTCAACCCAGAAGAACAATATCGACTCTTTGTAGAGGCCGAGGAACGCAATGAAGAGCTTGTATGCATATTCCATTCTCATCCTGCACCACCATATCCTTCTAAAACAGACCTGCGTAATATGAAACTTAATCCTGTTGTGTGGTTGATTGCATCTAAAGAAAGTGGGAACTGGGAGAGCAGAGCATATCTCCTACATAATGAACATTTGAAAGAAGTCAGGTTGATCCTGTCTTAACGACTGAGTCCCTTAACAGTTCCTGAAGTCCGCTTTGGTTCGAACGAAACCAAACTCTTTCCAATTGACCCAATCAAAACCGCCGAAGTGATCACTTTGTCCAGGGAGGATAGGGTACATTGTAGAACTCCTTCCCCCTTTTCATGATCAAAGCTCACAAGGTATAGCTTTGAGTCTGCTGCACTGATTTCTCCATATAGAGATAGCAAGTTGTTCCATATTGCATTACTGAGTTGCTTTTCATCATCAATAATGGGTCCATCACTATGAAGGTGGAATGACACATATCGTCTACGGCTTCTCTTCATTCATTACCACCTCTTCGGATTATCTCCACACCATCACCAACAAATTCTGGACTGAGTCTTCTCTGATTTCTTTCTAGAATGTCAAATGGAGTCTTACATACTGCAGTTTCTGCATATTTGGAGTCCATTCCAAGTAATACTCCAATGTGTCTAATTGCCATAGCTGAACGCATATGCATGGCCTGCTTGGCTCCACTAGAGAGAACCACTAACATTCCCGCATTGGTCGCAGTTTCTACAGATTCTCGATAAGCCTTGATTATTTTAGACCGACTCAACCCCGCTGATTCTAGAAGTGGTGTAAATTGTATCTCAAGACAAGTTCCAGAAGACTCTGCAAGACGAGCCGTTGATTCGCGAAAACGATGACCTCTTGATGGATCCAGAGTAAGCAGGTCAACACTCTTGTTCTCAGCCGCCCAATTTGCTATATCAACAGTGGTCAACGGAACAGCTATAATCATTGATTGTTTTCTTGCATTTCCGATTTGCTTCTTGATAGATTTCAAACCTCGTCCAGACACATCGACTCGTCTGAGTATTGACAGACCATTATCTAATCTGACTATTGGGCCGTCATTCTTGATACTCTCCGCTGCGAAACCAGTTAGACCAATTTTCAGTGCCATTTCTGTGAACGTTCCAAAATCATTAGAGTCTGAAACGTACACACCTAAATCGATGGATGACACTAGTCATCTCCTCCAGCTGCCTGAAGACGATTTTCAAGCATAATCTTTGCATCTTCCTGTCGACACTTTGGGATTTTCCTGATGTCTATTCTAACACTAATCACATCTGGTCCATCTGCCAGTATTATTTTACCCTGAAACGCAGCTTGCTTATCAATCCTGAGAAAGAATAGACAGTTTGCGTTCAATCGAAGGAGGAGTGAATTGTGTACACGTCTACGATCTCTATCATCAAAACTATTGAAGATATAGTCCAAAGTGGCCTCGCTACCCGCCCTGTTATTGAGCTGAACTTTAATTATCTGTATATCATCACCTGAATGACCTTCTACATAGGTGGTGTTGACTTCAACATCTTTTCTGAACTCCTCAGGAATAAGATTGAGAATTGCACTCTCGACTCTTTCAGGTAGCTCAGTCGCTCGCGAGTATGCTCGTGCCTCGATTTTGGCAACGAACGTCATGCTATATCCCACAGATACTATTTGCCTACATTACCTTTGGCGCCGAGAGAGGGACGAACTTTCTCTGCACCGCGACCCTTTCTGTGTAAACCTCTGCTCCGCTTACCAGCTGAAGTTAGACCTCTATTCTCGCGGCCCTTTTGGACCGAATCACAGATCCAATTGATGTTAGGGTCATTGTATATCACAGGATGATTCGGATCAACAAGAATGACTTCATGCCACACCCATTTGTGATCGGAACCAACCCAGTAAGAGTTCAATACACGTAGGTTAGGGAACTTTCTACCCACCCGCTCTTCAGCAATCCAACGTCGAGATTTCTGTGGAGTGTATTTTGCGACACCCATGCTCCTGGGTTTTCGGCCCATCCTTGGTCTGGGCTTCTCCCGTGGTCCACGACCTGTTTTGACCCTGACTACTACATACCCCTGTTTGGCCTTGTAACCCAATGATCGTGCTCTTCCAAGACGTGTGGGGCGTTCAAGTCGCACTATACTACCCTGTTTTCTCCACACTATCATTCTACTTTTTATTAAATCAGTACGCTCTTTCTGCTCCGATAACCAAGTATCTTGCATATGCTTGTATGCTGTTGGCAATATGTGTTCCATCCTTTGTCGTTATTTGATTCGCTTTGTTTGTGGTTCAGCCCATTTGGGCCACATCCCGTGCGGACGTATCCGCCAACACAAAGGAAATGGTATGGTTCTAGAACATATTCTAGAACCAAATCCTCACCCAAGACATTCGCTTAAAGGTGTAACGCTCTAGCTCTAATCCTATTTCAGACCCTGAATGACCTTGTACGCAGTCAATTCACCCACTCGTACTTGTGCCTCTATTGTAGAAGACGCCAAGTGTGGAGTGGCTACAAGTCGAGGATGCTTTACGAGTTCCCAATCAAGAGGTGGCTCATTTTCGAACACATCCAATGCAGCACCTGCAATCTTATCCTCATTGAGAGCCCTGAGAAGTGCTTTTTCATCCACTACGCCGCCACGGGCTGTATTCACCAAGAATGCTGTCTTCTTCATCATTGCGAATTCTTTCTCTCCAAACATTCCTCTTGTCTTAGGAACTAGTGGTACATGGATTGTAATATAATCCGACTTCCTTACCAAATCTTCAAAATCGGTCCTCTTTGCGCCTAATTCCATGCATATCTGATTGATGTCTAGTACGTCATATGCTAAAACTTCCATATCGAAAGCCTTTGCTCTTTTCGCGACTTCACATCCAATCCTACCAAAGCCAACTACTCCCAAGGTTTTAGTCCATAGCTCAGTACCTGTGAGTTTCTTTTTCTCCCAGCGTTCATCTTTCATAGAACTGTCAGCTTGGGTGATATTCCTAGCCATTGCAAACATTGCTGAGAACACCATTTCAGCAACAGAAACCGTCGGCGCTTCAGGAGTGTTCTGTACATCAATTCCTTTCTCCTTGGCTGCTTCCTGATCAACATTATCAAGACCTACACCAGCTCTGACAACAAGCTTCAATTTGTCCGCAGCTTCGATGACATCTCTTGTGATTTTGGTAGCACTACGAACAACGACACAATCAAAGCCTTTGATTTGTACTTCAATTGGTCCATCCGTTTCTTTATTCCTCACTACTACTTCCAGTCCTGCGGCTTTTATCTCAGCCATAGCAGACTCTTCAATTCCATCAGCTACAAGTACGCGTCCCATTGGCATTACCCTCTAGGTGCTTTGAGCTGTGCGAGTTCTGCATCTTCTTAAATTATGTGGCTCCGACATTTTCTTAACTAGACTTACCAACAGGCTCAGTATGAAACGATTAATGAGTCCCTCAACCTCTTTGGCTCCCTGTCCTGTTGTGCTTTTGAGTGTTGCAGGAGATGACAGACCGAACATAATCACACTGTCATGGGTGGCAAATGTATGCAGCAATCCCCCTACCGTCGTCGCTGGAATTAGACCCGAACGTCATAGCTTTGAAATGGTCAAGAAAGCCCAAGAGTTTGTTCTCAATATTCCATCTATTGATCAGATACGTGGAACAGAATTTGCTGGTACAAAATCTGGACGTGATTATGACAAATTTGTTGAGTGCGGGTTTACTCCTGAACCAGCTTCACAGGTCAGTGCACCATTGATCAAAGAGTGTCCAATCAATATCGAATGCAAGACCACACAAGTCATTCCTCTAGGAGTTCATCACTTATTCATAGCAGAGGTTGTTGCCGTTCACATCGATGAGAACGCCCTTGATGAGAGAGGTCGTTTCGACCCTACAAAGGCGACTCTTTTCACATACTTGCCATTGAATGGTCAATATTGGACACTTGGAGAGCATCTTCAATAATTCAATTATTGACTCTGGACTGATATTTCAACAGAATCCTCATCCTCATCAAAATGAATAGGCGGTTTGAGATATCTGACTGAGAAGTTTGGATTGGACTCGCTAATAATCCAAGCACCGGTTGGTACATGAGATTCCTTCAAGAAGATATCAAATGTGATTCCTGGAAACTCTACTACCACTGGTTTATGTCCGAGTAAGACGAATAACCCTGTTGCTTCAAATGCCTCCTCCAGTGTTTCCATCTTTGCCAAGACAGGAAGCCAGTCTTCACCATCCCATTTGAGGAATGGCCATGCCTTCTTCGGAGGCCACTCCCCCTTACTGACTAGAATATACTCGTTGTCGTAGCGTTTGTAGATGGTGGGGAAGTGGCCGCATCTAGCAAGAAACGTGCCTGATTCTTTAGCATCATTCAAGGCTGTGAAAATCTCCAATTATATCACCCATGACAGCTTCATTTCAATACTTCATGAGGATAACGTCTGAGAGAACGCACGGCATGTGTTTTGCTTGAGAAGGACTCCCAACATGGTGAATAAACACAAATGGAGCAATATGACTGTGATTAAATCTGACGAGTATAAATGGTATTGACCAGTACAAACTGCCTTTTACACTACTTTGATCCCTTGGCACTCACAATCTTGATGACATCCCTGTCCTTTAACTCATGCTTGTCAGAGATTCGCATCTTAGTTCGAGCATCTATCCCATGGATAAATGACTCCATCAGATCAGTATGTATGTGCCCTGCAAATTCTTTGGCAGTTATACCCGCTGGAACAAGATAGACATCAGGAAGAATATTACCATCACCATCAGTGAGTGAATTTGCGTCATGGACAGGGTATACGGTAATCATGTGCAGATAATCAAATACAGCCCTATTCAGGATGTTCTGAACCCCCGATCCTCCAAACTTCTTCAGAATTTGATTTCTTATCTTCTCTAACTGAGCTAGTTCATTCTCATTCAAACTATTCGGGGTAAGAATCTCGAAGTCATCATTTCCTGGAATGTATTTGATCACTCCTTTTTGTTCCAAGTCTTTCAGAACCTTTTCTGCGAGAGCACTGACAGGTACAACAAGATAATCCGGAAACTCCTCTTGCAAAAGTTTCAGGTTATTCTCTGCTCCGGGTCGGTCGATTTTGTTTGCTGCAATTATGATGGGTTTTGCTATCTTTCGTAATATCTGCACGAAAATCTTGGTTTCTTCATCAGTCCATTTGTCTACAGATTCTGCCTTGAGGTCTGACTCCCTTAGCGCCTTGAGAATGTGAACTCTTGATATCTTTAAACCTGACAGCTTTTCCAAAAGTAGCTCCTCAAATTTTGCGCCCTCTGATCGAACACGTCCTGTAATTCTTCGCCAGTCTTTCTGGACAATTGAGAGCATCCATTCTACAAGTTCCTCCTCTAGAAACTTCACATCATCGGTCGGGTCGTGACTTCCTGCATCGACCTCCTGTCCCTCCGCATCAAGAGCCCCACTGGCATCCACAATATGGATTAGAACGTCGGCCTGTCTGAGATCATCAAGGAACTGATTTCCCATCCCTCTACCTTCGTGAGCTCCGGGCACCAATCCCGCTACATCAATTAGTTTGATTGGTACCAATCTGACTCTATCGATACAAATCGAATTCTGTGGGTCGTCCTCTACATCAAAATCTGCACAGGCACAGGTAGTACGGACATGCGTCACACCTACATTCGCTTCAATTGTTGTGAAAGGATAACTTCCTACTTTGAAGTCAGTCATGCATGCTGCATTTGTAAACGAGGTCTTTCCGCATGATGGTTTGCCAACAATCCCAACGTTGAATCCCATGACATATCGCATCCTGAAAACTAGTTTCCATTAGTCCTCACATAGAGATAAACACTTCACTCTAACTAATGTCTCTCAAAATGATTCAAGCCTACTACTTTAACAAACGTAATAAGAAACCTCTCCCTTGTTTATGTGGGGATTGAAATGCATAGACGAAGAAGAGGAGGCCGTGGTAGGTTCCCAATCCAACCAAAAATCGGACGAAAACCCTTAGCAGAAAGAATGACTCCGGAACCGTCAAGTATACGCGAACCTATTCACATTGATCTGGCTGAAGCTGAAGTACTTCGCCTTGTTGACCTCGAAGGCCTGTATCAAGAACAAGCAGGCGTATCCATGGGGGTTTCGAGAGGTACAATTTGGAGACTACTAGCCAGTGCCAGAGAAAAGGTGACACGGTCCATATTCGAAGGGCGACCACTCATGGTGGGTCTTCCGACAGAGGACGAAACATGACAGCCCTTTGAACCACAGATTTACAAACGGTCGTCCCATATCACATGGCCATTTGTTAAGTATGTAAAATGCCATCCCTAGCTTCCCTCACCTTCCACTGCAGCGTTTTCCAGTTCTAGGTATTACTAACAATTTAGAGTGGCATCAGAGTCCATTAGAATAAGCCCTCTTGGGCATCGTAATACGCGATGCCCGCTTATATAGAGAACTTGGAATATCATCTACTTGGAGAGGATGACGATTCAACTGGACATTCCCACTCGGTTTGAACCTATAGCTAGCTATGTTATCAGACGTCCTGGAATCCCCAGATGGTGGAATCCTGTGGCTCGACCACATGTTGCAGTGATTATGAAAAACCCCATAAATGGCGGAGATATCAGATACTTCCTCTCCAAATGTGGTAAGAAGGACCACTATGGACGCACCACACTTGACGTGGGTGATATTGACAGTCTTCCTGAAGGGACGGTCCTTGAAGTGAGATACAGTGCCACCAAGGCCAATCTATACAAACTCGAACGTGTTGGAGCCGTAGCCTGTTGGCGCTGGATAAATCGTAGTCAGGGTCTTCATGGTTTTGAAACCGAGTCCTTGGATTGGAACTATCGTGTTGACACCAATCTAGGCTCAAGCGAATTTATCTACTCTTGATTCTCGCAGAATCACTCTGAATCATAAGACTATGCAAGTTTCCTATTTCTTTTATACGAAGATTATATCCTATATATTTGGGAAAAACAATGCAACCATTTGAGATATTAAAAGGAGTATACTGGGTCGGCGCTCTAGACTATAACATTCGTAATTTTCATGGCTATAGTTACACAACACACCACGGAACTACCTACAATGCATACCTGATAGTTGGGAAGAAAGTGGCGTTGGTTGATACCGTGATGGGTCCTTATAGATCTGAGATGCTGACAAGAATCTCGAAAGTTATCGACCCTTCAAAGATTGATTTCGTGATATCGAACCACACAGAGATGGACCATTCGGGAGCGACCCCTGAAATTCTCAAGATGGTTCACAATGCACAACTCATTTGCACCTCCAAGGCTGTTGACCAACTCAAGAAACACTATGCGGATGGATGGGAGATCCAGACGGTAAAAACAGGAGATGAGTTGGATTTAGGTGGAAAGACACTCCGGTTCTATGAGGCTCCGATGCTTCATTGGCCCGAGTCTATGTTCACTTACTATGTAGAAGAACAGCTCTTGTTACCAAATGATGCATTTGGTCAACATTACGCTACAGAGAAACGTTTTGCGGATGAGGTGGATCAGCATGTCCTTTGGCGGGAAGCCGAAAAATACTATGCAAACATTCTCTGGCCGCTAAGCAGGATGGTCCAAAGAAAGATTGAGGAAGTTGTTGAACTAGGCTTACCAATCAAGATGATTGCGCCCTCTCATGGTCTTATATGGCGAAAAGACCCCCTACAGATTGTCACTCGATATCTGGAATGGGCGAAGGGTGAGAGGTTCCAAGATAAAGTGGTCATCACTTGGGATACTATGTGGGAAAGCACAACAAAACTAGCCCGTGCCATTGCAGAGGGTGTTCAGACCGAGGGCTTGGAACCTATACTAAAACTCATCCCTCACAGCGACCGCAGTGACATCATGGCGGACCTGTTGGAGGCTAAGGGAATCCTTGTAGGAAGTGCTACTCTACATAATGACATTCTCCCAACTGTTGCC
>JAEOUL010000012.1 GCA_016839345.1 Candidatus Thorarchaeota archaeon
CAATCCATTTTGCAAAGGAGGCGTTTTGGAGAATTATCTTTAGGTCTCTATCTACAACATGAAGTGGATCATCCAAAGCATCAAGTGCAGAACGATATTGGCTCTCTTGTTCTCCCAGTGAATCATCAATCAATTCCTTTGATTTTTTCATGGTAATAATCCCATCAGGCAATTCATACAATCAGGAAACAGCGGCACTTTGACGGAACACATAGTGCTTCGATGTTCTGTTAATAGACCTTTGCATAAAGTGAATACTAGCTTCCCAGTGCTATTGTCCATTGATATAGTTCAGCATGAAAGACTCCTGCTTTTACTGCAGGGTCGTTTTTCATTATGATTGCAGCATCTTCCTTTGTTTCAACATCCACCATCACGAGTCCAATCAACACATCTGAGAACCTACCTGCCATCCGAACTTTTCCTTCTGAATTCAGTTTCTTGAGATATGCAAAGTGTTGGCTAATCACATCCTCTGTTCCCGCTGCTCCATAATTTGGAGCTGGACGTAGCATGATTACGAACGATCTCAATTCAGACATTTCGATACCTCAAATAAAGAAGGGAGTCGATATCGCTATCGACTATTTTTCAACAGCATCATAGAGCTTCTCAACAAAGGCTTCTGGAGGCACTGCCCCTTCAAGATGCACATCTTCGTTGATAATGGTCTTTGGCACTCCAAATACCTGATATTTGGTTGCCAGATCTTGAAACTCAAGTGCTTCTACCATGTCACTCGTAATCAGAGGATTCAGAATTGCAGCATAATGTGCAAGACGGACCATGTTTGGACAGTATGGACACTGTGGAGTCGAGAATACTAGTATATGCAGGGGTTTGTCTATTGCCTTGATATCTTCGATGATATCAGGCTGCAGAGGTACCGATCCTGTGGATACGGCAACAATTCCCGCAACTAGTGCACCAAACTCGTGACCTGCTGGGATTCCCACGAATCTGACCTTATACTGTTCCTTACCGTGCAAGATAATTGTTGGATGGTTCGTTACTCCATATTCTGCAGCTTTGCCTTCTCCTATTGCATCTTTATGTACTACAACTTTCACCTTTGCAGATAAGTCTGCAACCTGTGTGATTAGAGAGGTAGTATCACCACAATAGAGACAATCATGATCCTTCACGAAAAGATGAGCTGTTACGTCATGGTCAAGTGCAGCAAACATCACACGCACTTGTTCCTTGGTTGCTTCGTCCATCTCCACTACCATTGGTATAACACCATCACAGCGTTGTTATCTGTGATTTATATTCGCTTTGATGGAGGATTTTAGGCTAGGATTCCTGTTATGAACCTTGTATATTCCTTTCATTCCTGTCTACGATTACTCTATCCTCTACACGAACTATCGCTTTTCCCTTTTCTTTGGTCACTTTCATAATTTCTTGCTTTGAGAGAATTGAGAAACTCTCACCTTCTTTCAATCCTTTCAAAACTCTTTTGCCAAAAGGTCCGTTAAGATACTCCATGTAGATTCTAGCCATTCTCTCCATTTCTTTCCTTCTTTCTTCCATGCGCTTTCCCCCTACCGCTGGAGATGACGTGCACTTAAGTATAGTAATTATTTGCTTAAAAGCCCGTGCATTTATTTAGAAAACTATTATCAAGTCGTCCATGAAATTCTATTGTCGTCTATCAATTCTTCAATGGCGTAGGGTATGTTCTTTTTCTTCTTCAGAGTCGCTGATGCAGTGAGTGTAGTTTGGTTGTGTACTCCCAAATCTTCAAGATCCGAGCAGGAGAATAAAGCATCAATATCCAACTCATCAAAGCTATTCTCTTCTGGGTGATTGCTGTAGAGGTATAGCTCTTCCAGGGCCGTGCATGAAGCGAGGGGCGTCAAATCAAGATCCTCAAGCTTGTTGCCTGCTATGTCCAATGCCCGAAGTTCGGAGAAACCAGCTAATGGCTCCAGGTCCAGTTTTTCAATCCGGTTCATTGCCAAGCCCAGTCTTTTGAGTCCCTTTGCATTTTGAAGTGGTCTGAGGTCAATTGATTCTATCTCATTGCCTCCCAATCTGAGTATTTGCAATTGAGTCCAATCAGACAATGGAGAGAGATCAATGTCACGAAGCATGTTATGATGTAGATAGAGGAATTTCATTTTGGTCGAATTTTTCAAAGGTGATAGGTCTATTGAAGTAAGCTCATTGTACATCACATTCAATTGGCTTAAATCAAAGGAATTCGCCAAAGGTGATAGGTCAAGTTTTGATAAATTGTTATTCTCAAGTTCAAGTATCTCTAAGGTTTTCATTCCTGATAGGGGCGAAAGATCGATTTTTGAGATTTGATTAGTGAACAACCTCAACCTGGAAAGGCTTGTGGTTTTCAAGGGTTCAAGTGAGATTTCCTTTATTCCTGTAGAACCAAGATTGAGCTCAGCAAGATTCTTGCATTTTGCCAAAGGCGAAATATCGATGTCTGGGATAGTGTTCTTGAAAAGACTCAATGTGGAGAGGTTTGAACACGTAGCAAGTGGCGTAAGGTCAATGCTTTCAATTCTATTTGAACCCAGATCGAGATTTTCAAGATTCACTGAATTCTCCAATTGTGTAAGATCAATGCTGGTGATTTTCTTCCTTGACAAATCGAGCGTATCCTCATCTTCATCAAAATCAACATCAATGTCTTTTCCATCCTTGGTGGTCATAGTAATGATTCGGTCTGTCAATCTCACCTTGCACCTGCTTTTTTTGCTCGTTAGAAATTGCTAGCGCTTTTCAATCTTACCGCGGTTATGTACATGGTCATTCCGCAAATCAA
>JAEOUL010000147.1 GCA_016839345.1 Candidatus Thorarchaeota archaeon
AATTGGACAGGCTGGTGAGAACCTTGTTAGATTTGCGGCTGTCATGAATGATAGAGACCGAGCATCAGCCCGTTCCGGATTGGGTGCAGTAATGGGCTCGAAGAAGATCAAGGCGGTTTCTGTACGGGGTACTGGAAAGCTCGAGGTTGCAGACTCTAAGAACTATCTGAAAGAGATTGATGTGCTACACAAGAGAATGATGGAGAATCCCTTTACTCCTGGAAGAATCAAGTACGGTACAACAAGCCTTGTTGAACTGATGCAACACATTGGGAGACTACCAAGCTATAATATGAAACAAGGAGTCTTTGAAGGATTTGAGAAGATAAGCGGTGATGCAATCAATCAGAAATACTTGGAAAAAGCCAGAGCTGATTTTGCATGTTTGCAAAGATGTGGACGTTACACAGCAGTGAGAACGGGACCGTATGCATTTGAGGGTGGTGCACCAGAGTTCGAAACCCAGTCATCCATGGGTTCTCGATGTGGAAATGACAATATTGAGTCAGTCTTGTTTGGACATCATCTTGCAAACCAGTATGGAATGGATACAATATCCTTAGGTGGTACAATCTCTTGGGCAATGGAAGCTTGGGATGAGGGTCTGCTGACTGCTGATGATACTGGTGGGATTGACCTCAGCTGGGGAAACCATGAAACTGTTGTAAATTTGACACGGATGATAGCTCTCCGAGAGGGGTTTGGAGATGTGCTTGCAGAGGGTAGCGCACGAGCGGCTCAGAGGATTGGTAGAGGAACTGAGAAGTTCGTCATGACTGTGAAGAAACAAGAGATTGCTGGACAGGAACCACGTGCACAGAAATCGATGGGACTCGCCGCTGTGACCGCAGCCCGAGGTGCGGACCACCTCTACTCGTTCCCTGTTCTTGATGAAGCGGGTTTTGATGATGATATAAGAGAACGTTTCGGGGAGGAGTACCTACCAGAGATGGCAGACCGATTGAACCCGAAATACAAAGGCATAATGGTCAAGGAATGCGAAGACTTCATGGTGATGGTGGAAAGTGTGGGCCTTTGTAAGTATGGGACACAGATTCCGCCAGAATTCTTCTATGAAGATATTGCTCTAGCTTTGAAGATTCACAATGGTCTCGACCTCACTAGAAAAGATCTGCAGACTATTGGGGAACGAATTGTGAATCTCAACAGACTGTTCAACGCCCGTCTTGGAATTACTCGAGATGACGATTGTCTACCTGATAGGTTAACAAAAGAGAAGGCTCCCATGGGGCCATCTGCTGGTGAGGTCGTGGAGATTGATATGATGCTTGACGAATATTATGCTGAACGCGGTTGGGACATCAAAACAGGTCTGCCACTGAAAGCAACTTTGAAGCGACTTGGATTAGAAAAAGATGCTTGATCTAGTCGCAGGTAGCACATACATTCGTAATAGTGTCTTTCACCCCATCAACTCTACGAAGGTCGTTGACCACGAAGGAGCTTAGAGCTTCGGGTGTCTTGAACACACATTTGATTAGCAAGTCATAAGCACCATATATCAGATAGGCTTCTTCAACTTCGTCGAGCTTGCGTACATCCTCAAGGATAGCTCGTGACTTTGTCGACTCGACCTTTGCCATGATGAATGCTATAATCATGCTGACACACCATCATTGTTCCTTCTTTGGAACCAAGCATAAAACTGTTGCTAGAAATACCTGAGTTCGGATTTTTCGGATTTCCAAATCACTCAAACCCATTGAATCTGAGGCGGTATGTGGTTCCGGTCACACTGATGTCATCAACATTATCTGTAACATGAAGGGAGATTTCACACAACGAGGCAATACCACGAATAAGAAGCGCACCAGAACCAACCAGAGGTCTGTTCTCTTTGAATATTGCATCAGTTGAGTTCAAGAATGCCTTGATATTCCCCGGCATTCCACCACCTCTGTCACTAATCTTTAATTCAACTTCTTCTTTTTCTGATAAATTCCCCTGAATGGTCAACGAAGAACTACCATGTTTGAATGCATTGTCAAAGATATTCCAAAGAAGCTCATCAATCAATCTAGAACTTCTAACCATAGCATTGGTAGGTATTTGGATTTGAATTTGTTCGGGAGTAAGTTTGTACTCTTTGATGACTCGATCCTTGGTTTTATCCACCAATGTTTTCAATGAAACTTTTTCAGAGCGGGTTCTTATTTGGCTAATGGATACTGAGATGTCTCGCATCTCATCGACAAAATGTCCAGCATCTTCTAGTACTTCAGCAGCGATATTGATCCAATGATCTTCCACAACATCATGACCCTCAGTCAACTCCAATGCATTGCGAGCGGTCTGGATATAGTTTCTGATATCATGTTGAACCAAACCTGAGATAATCTGAGAGATCTGATATTGTGTTTCGAGATCTTTCGTGACGGTACTTGTGAATAGGGTAAGCATCGACGAACCTGTAATAATAACACCGATTGCTTGAAGGATGATGAAAAATTGAAAAAGATCATACAAGAGTAACGTGAGGGGGAAGATTAGCCAAGACCCAGCAATGAATAGTAGACCTATAATAAGCCACCATTTGGATATATCTCCTAAATTCTCAACGCCAAAGACTGTTTGTGATGAGAGAAGACAAACAACAACGATGTGAAACCCGAGAGGCATGAAGACATATTGAAAGGCAAGTTGGAAAACTAGACCAATTACCAGTAAACAAGTGAAAAGAGCAACTCCAAGCCCATAGATTCGAAATCTTCTTTTCGTCAGCTCCAAGCTACGCGATCCATCCAGAATTAGCATAGCTCCAACATACATAGCATTGATCGCTATCAAATCTAATGGAGAAAGACCTACAGCAGAAGATGCAAAGCCACCCTGTAGGGCACCGATAGTATAAACTAGCCAACCGATGGCCCAGAGCCTATATCCATGTTTTTTAGAGTAACGGATCAGCCCCCATGCTACAGTCCCATAGAATGTGATGAATGTGAGAAATAGGACTAAATTAAGCACAAGGTCTGTTGCCTGCATCATCAATAAGCTCCACTAATTATCAAACACGGTCGCAATTTTTTTTTGGTTTGAAAATGCCAAATATACGTACTTATGATATATTCTTAAAATAATCTTGGTTTAATCAGCGAAAATATTATAATTTTGTTCAGGAAGTTCGCACCGCTCTTCTTGTAAAAGTGTTACTCAGCAGAACTATCAGAGGATTTCTTCTTCAGAAGGAAACCAGAGTAAACAAACTCCTAACACTTGGAGGATTCATTAACACTGTAATATTTGCATTATTCTTGTATGGACCTTGGAACGGATTCGGTATGGATACACGACCTGAGTTTTCAATGAGAATAACTCTTGAGTGGGCAATTTGCTTTGCTATCGTTGGGTATCTATTGGTTCTATCGATCTATGTCTGGAGAAAAGAAAAGAATGGAGAGAATCATCAATGGGACTCTCTCACTCTAAGAACAGTGAAACTCGACCTGGTAAGGCTAATCGTGCTTTCTTTTGTGGATCATAGTCTGGTTTTTCAGAACTATGGATGACAATCTCAAGTTTCAGCTCTGAGCTAATGTATGCTGCTGAATCTCTTAGGGCAGCTATCTCATCTTTCGAGCTTGAAGAGTGATCCCACATACCGTTCTCCTTTGAAATTCTATCCACTATACCCTTAACTTGAGTTCCATGTTTCCTGAATTCTTCATTAGACATTAGATGCTTCATAATGTCTCCAATGATGATGGGTAGTTTTGCCTCACGTATACTATTCATTGCTTTGAACATCCATTCAGGAGCTACATAGATATGTACAGTAGATGCTTTCTTGTCTTTGAGTAGCTTGACAATTTCTCGAATGTCCTTGACTGTGGATTCCACTACTTGATGTGCCATCTCGACAGATATGTCTATCAACTTCTTATCGGGTTTAGGCCACTCTGCCATTGAAACATATCCATCACGGCCCATTTTAGACCAAAATTCTTCACAGACGTGGGGAGTCATAGGTGCAATAAATCGAATCCACTTATCGCACACATAACCCATTGTCGCATTGAGTTCCTCCTTGGGAATATCCTGTTTCAGATATTGATTGACTGAACGAATCATCTCTGACATCACAGTAATGGCATAGTCGCGTATCCTGAAGCTTTCCAAGTATTCAGTGCAATCTTGGATAATGGAATTTACACGAGATAAAATCCATCTTGTTATCGCTGTTGGTTTGTCTTTCTTTGTATATGCTTTAGGGGTCTTTGTGGAGTATTTCTTCATGATTTCACTAAACTGGCGAATGCGATTCCTTACAGCTGGTACATCTCGTTCACGCCAGTCCATGAGACTGGCTGGTTCAGCAGCAGAAACAACGTATGTCCTGAACACATCAGCACCGTATTTCTTGGGAATTTCTCCCAAGGGGATAGTATTACCCTTGCTCTTTGACATCTTTCCACCCTCCATATTCATGTGCTCATTGAGACTGATACATTGAATCCAGTGTTTCTTTGGAAATATCGCAGTATGATGGAAGATTGCAAAGCTCAGGTGATTGGAGATATGCGATGGAGCTGTATGTCGCTGGTCATTGGGATACCAATACAAGAATTCATCACGCATCGACTTCAGGAGATTTGAAGTAACTCCAGTTTCCTCTTCGACTTTCTCCAGTTTTCCTTTGCCTAGGAAGACATAGTCAAAGAAACTCAATGATAGTTGTGTAGGTTTCAACTTGTTCTGAGTAATCTTGTGAGCAATCGTATAGAATGCCATGTATATCGTGGAGTCAGATAGAGCTTCTATAATCCAATCGGGATCAAATGGCAAAGGAGTCCCAATTCCTCTCTTCCGTGCGCAAGGTCTCTGAGCGAGCCAATCAAAAGTTGACTCGAATAGGATACGGAAGTTCTCGGGTATAATTCCCATAGTGTTTAGAGCATCCCAAGTCTTCTCTTTCCATCCGGGACTTTCATAGTCCAAGAACCATTGTCCAGCCAGAACTGCAATCTGTACATCAGTACCGCATTTACAGGTTAGAGGGCGTTCATCAGGTTCATAGAACACATCACCCCGGTTTTGTGATTTCAACCATTCAACTACATCATCCTTGACTTCACTTACTTTTCGTCCTGCAAAGGGTCCACAGTTGTCCATCATGACTCCTTCATAATACTCAGCTTTGTAGACTTCTTGCGTTGCCTCTTCCAGCTTGTCACTGTCCTTCTGTGAAGACACTCCAAGTTTCTCGACTGCATCCTTTGCAAGGAATTCACTACCACCCTCGATTCTAATCATCAACACAATTTCGATATTATGGACTTCTTCAGAGGATATTTCGTATCTATTCAGATCCGATGGATTTTGCCACAGATCCCTCAATGCAATATAGTCGAATGGTGCATGCCCGGGGACTGAATATACTACTCCTGTCGCATTATTGACGTCAACAAAGTCTGCTGGCAGAATCGGAATATCACTATTGTCATGGACTGTTTTGCAATTTTTCCCAACAATCTTGGACCCAGAAAATGTTTCCAGTATCTCAATGTCTTTTGCCTGTAGCTTCAATTTATTTGCTGCTGCAGAGGATACAATCCATTTCTCGCCATTCACAACGGCTTTGACATACATTTCATCTGGATTGATCCACATGTTTGTTATTCCAAAGGTGGTTTCGGGTCTCAAGGTTGCAGCAATCAGATATCCGTCTTCGAATGGATATTTGATAGTCGTAAACTCCTTGACCTTTACTGTAATACCCTCTAGTATGTCATCCTCACCCACTGGGTTTCCACAATTAGGACAATACAATAATGGGTAAGAGCCTTTCTTGATATAACCCAGGTCCATGAATTTCTGATATTGCCAGGTGATGAATTGATTGTAAATGTCATCGCCTGTAGTGAATCTACGACGCCAATCAATACTATACCCTAGAGCTTTGAAGTCAGCTGAAATTGCATCTGCAAAGAATCTCACTGTTGCCCAAGGGTCAGTGAATTTCATAACCTGTGCTTCAACTTCCTCCTCACTGTCCAAGTATACACGAAGGTCTCGTTTGTACTGTTCAATGGCAGATTGATCACCACTCTTTACTCGATCCACCATTCCCAATATTGGGGTACCTGTGATATGCGATGCCATCGGATACAGAACATTGAATCCTTGCATTCGTTTGTATCGAGCTATCAAATCCCCTAAAGTATAGGTTCTGCCATGACCAATGTGTAGAGCACCATTGGGATAGGGATACGGAACTGTGAGATAGAATTTCTTTCGTTTAGGATCTGGATCGGACTCGAAAATCTTGTCCTTTCTCCAACGCTTCTGCCATTTTTTCTCTAACTCTGCAACATCACTCATGTCCAGTAGCCTCATTTGATACTGAAGGGCCAAAATTATCCAAGATGGTGGCCTCTATAAAGGACTCGCAAAAGGAGAGTGTGTCAGTATTCGAGAACGCAATCCATCCTGGTTCACTCGCTCCATCAAACCAATAGGGACTCCCTTATTAGAGCTATGGCTAGCTGGAGTTGACTAGGATTGTTATGTAAAAGAGTGGGAAAAGATTGGATTATCAAGGTGAGTATATCGATATTCACAGGAAACTCCTGTCTTATGCTGAGGTCCGTTTGTTCTTCGAAGGATTGGAACGAAGAGGAGATGTGAAGTCATACTGCAATGGTGCTAATGTTGCAGGTAGATGGGTCTTTCAGATATTCAACAGAGAGTTTGTAGAGGAACTGGCTAAGGTATTGAACAGAGCTTTAGGTCGAAGAAGAAAGAAACCACCCGTTCTCGAGGTAATGAGTGGTGATGGACGACTGACAGAGTTTCTTCAACCAATGATCAAAAGGCAAATCATTGCAACCGATGGTAGGGATGGACGGTACAATATCGGATACCCAAAGTGGGTGGAAAACCTAGAGGCAATGGAAGCTGTGTCAAAGTACTCACCTTCCTTCGTGATTATATGTTGGGAGCCCTATCTCTCTATGAAAGGAATTGAGATAGCGAAAACAGGCATTCCTCTAGCTTGGATAGGAAATCCTGACATGTGTGGTCATTCTGATATCTTCGACCAGCCGCACATTCCTCTTGAGAGTAAATTCGCTTTGAGTAGACATGATTTCTTCTCAGAAAAGGAATTCAAAACGGATATCTTCTTCTTCAACTGCAAACCAGATTGGATTTGAACTAGGTTACAACTAATTGAGATTAAGAAAATTCTTTGTCTTAGGAAATCTCTTCCTATCTTGATTAGTTGGTTTAGAAGAGAGTTCAGATTTGGGGTATTTGATTAGGTTTTTCTCTCATAATGCTTAAATCGAGCAAGAGCACTCCGAAAATCACTTTCATGGAGGTACTATGATGGGCAAGTTTGTAGAAGATATTGTACTGCCATACGGTGAAGAAGAAGCTGCAAAGAGAATTGGAATGTGGTTGAAAACAGAGGATGCCAAAGGTCTCAAGGTCAGTCAGAAAGGACCTGGATATATCAGGCTATACGACTCTTGGGGGAACATTGCTACAGGGAAGAAATCCATTTGGTATGAGCTGTGGGTAAGACCAGAGGGTGTTCATGCAGAGTGTTGGGTCGGAGGAATGGTAAAGACAAGCATTGAACCTGGTGTCTGGGGAGTACTCCCAAGGATGAGGGCATGGGACAGGTATCTGAGCCTGAAAAAATTCCTGCAGACGGGTACAACACAAGAAGCTCGCAAAATAATTGATTTTCAAATTGAACGCGTAAAGTGTCCGAAATGTGGAGCAATCTATGCACTAGAAGAAGAGATGATTTCAGGAGATGGAAGCATCAAGTGCAAGAATTGTAATAGGTCATTTTTCAAAGAATAAATTAAACATGACTCTTGTAAGTTGTGAGCTCACTTCCTATTCGATTTCGTAGAATGTAACACGACTATTCTTATTCAACTAAGTCTAGTGGACTTGTAAGTGGATAGAAGGTACCAGAGATGGTGAAAGCTGTTGTTGATGCAGTAGATATCGATCCAAAAACAGGCACTACATTGGGATATTACACATTTGGTCAAGACCGACCGAATATGATGATCGTTGCTGCAATTGATGGACACTCTGCAACAGATGTCTATGCAAGCTATCTCATAATGAAGCATCTTGAAAGTCTTAGTCGAATTGATGGTTCTGTCACATTTTTACCTGTGGCAAGCCCTCTTGCGTTTCGTTTAGGAACAAGAATTTCTCCCTTGGACTCAAAAGATCTCGATACTGTCTTTCCCGGAAACGAATATGGTTCTGTGACAGAAAGAATCGCCTGGGAAATCTGGCGTAGAGCATCCACTGCAGATTATATTATCGACCTCAGAACTGGTTGGCAGAACTGTAGTAGTCATGTTGTAGCAATGCACAGAGACTACATTCATGTCCGAAATCTTGCCACTCAAATCGCTCTTCCCTATGTAACTCAATCTACTGGAACGCGAGGTGCATTGGCTACTGAAGCTGCGCATGAAGGCATTCCTGCTGTTTCTGTTGAGATGCGAGGAGATTCAGATCAAGTAGACTCGCAGGCAGCTGTTGAAGTGAGAGAGGCGCTTCTGAATTTGATGAGAATCAAAAATATGATTCCAGGTGAGAAGATCGAAGCCTCAAACACACTCATGGGAAGATTACAGCATGTTAATGTGGATACTGAGGGTTTCTTTGTTCCAACAGTGAATCTTGGTGAAACAGTGAAGAGTGGAGTCGTCATTGGCCATGTTCAAGACAAGAATGAGATTGTATCACCTTTTGATGGAGCAGTCATATCCCTGAGCCGCATCAACTATGTATTTGAAGGGGATATAATTGCACGAATTGCATCTCCTCTGGGAGACCAATGGACTTCTGTGGCAGTGGAACAAGAAAAACCATTGCCAAAACGAAGGAAATGGTGATAGTGAACGACGAGTGCAATCAGACTGAATACTTGATGAGAACAAATGTTGGAGACAGACGACTGAGAGAAAACCAAAATCTCTTGTTGATTGGAAGTTGTTTGGACCGGTTTCCTGATGTTGTAAAGGACATCTGTGAGAGGGATGAATCACAGACTATCCTCCACATTTGCCTTGAGGAAACCCATGTCAATCAAGCAGGGTTCAAAATCAGTTCAATTGTGAAATATTCTGGTATCAAGAAAGTTACAGCTTTAACTGTAGATGGAAGTCCTCATTGTGTCCAGCTTCATTATGTTGTTGAAGATATCAAACGTCACTTTGCACCCGAGATAGAAACAGCTCATTACGTCATAGAGAAGGGAAAACTGTTTGAGATTTCAGCAGAAGCAGTGAAACGCTCGAGACATCTATCACAAATTCAGAAGTTGCTTGATGGATAGTCAATCTATGATAGGAGGAATTCAACAAACTGCTTTGCAAGAGTAAATATGCATAGCCGAATAGGATAATCATGCCAAAATGTCCACACTGTTCTGAGGAATTAAGAATAAAACTAGCGGGATTATTTGTGTATGAAATTGATGATGAGTACTGGTCCCAAATTGAAACATTTGTTCAGCGGATGCCAAGAGTTACTAGAATAGCCTTCAAGTCACGCATGGGCAGAGAGAAAGATCAGATAGAGAGAGAGCACCCTCCTTTCGTCAATCTATTAGTTTGTTCGTACTGTGATAGCGTCATAGGTGCAGAAATGCAGAAAATGGTTCCCAGCTTGTAAAGATATTCTTAATCAAGGTAGTAGGCCATCCAGATTAGACAATTACAGGAAATTACTCCTGTGGGTATGAAGTCCTTGAAACACCTATCAAAGATTCAGAGCATGATAGATAGATAATCACGTCAATCATAGTTTTGGGAGGATGAACCCTGCAGTCTTCTTGTATTCGAGGTACTCATCCCCGTAGTGCTTCACGAGCTTTCTTTCTTCAAAATATGCACCAATCATAGTATAAACAATCATACTTAGAGAGAAGATAATCACAACTGGAAATGGGTAAATGAGTGCTAGAGCCAAAAACACAAGGACCGTTGCCAAGTATAAGGGATGCCGCACACGGGAATAGATTCCATCTGTAACAAGTTCTGCTTTCCTATCCGTTCTCATGTCCGCAACCGTACTGACTGATATCACTCGAGATGCCATCATTGACAGAATTACTCCTCCTAGACCTGAGAGAACTCCTAGTATGAATAGAATCGGTTGAATCAGAGCAGGTTGCGTGATGAAGTAGAACCAGTCCCAGAAGTTCATTGATAGAAATGCAATCAGAAGGGTGAGGATACTTGCTATGTTGAAAATTCTAGCGTATCCTCTCTTACCATATTGGTCTATGATTCTTTCCTTGACGCGCAGTGCAGAAAGTCCGCTGTGTTGTAGACCAAAGAGAGTGGATGCCAAGATGATGATAATGTATTCAATCATTGTAAAATCCTTCAATATCTACTCAAATCTCATGTCAGTAACCTTATAAGTTAACTATTGTGTATTTAACAATAGTTAATAAATCCCATTAAGGGTGAACAATGAATGATTGAAGCAAGCAAAAATCCATTCTCTGCTATTGAGATGTGGGACGACACAATGGTCACCGTGAACGAAGGTGAAGAAAAGAAGAAAGTTGACGCAAAACATTACAGGATAAGATACCTTGTAGGAGAAAGCGAAGACAAGAGATTTGTTGATGGCGGTAGTGAGGATATCGCCGAACTGTCTGAGAAGACCCTGTTCTTGGCACCATCAGTTCACCGACTCATTGGAGACCCCTTCCACTATGATCACTCCAGAGTTGAGAGTATCAGTGGAAAGACAAGAATATCTGAGAGAACAAAGGAATTGATTCGGCATCCATCATGCGAAGACCACAAGACTGTCGAGGTTATCTTTGAGAGTCCTGGTGTAGAATGCTGTGCAATGTCAAAGGAACAGGCTGAGAAGATGCGCGTTCCACTCCAGTACGTTGCTGGATACATGCTAGGCAAGAATGAGGGTATGCTAAAGGTAGCTCTCTCAAAGACCGTTGTTGATGATGATACTGAGTACTACGATAACATCCACATCATCCCAGAGTCTGCAATCAAACAACTATCTTGTCTAGAGTAATCCTCAACAAACAAAGAGGTTGAACGCCCGATTATCTCCTTGATCCAGTTGCCCCCACACAGCTGGACATCCTTTCGCTTCGGGCGTTCTCCTCATCCTATTTATAATAAAAAAGTGGGACGGCGGCAGAACCGCCTAACATCATCGTTTCATACGTAGCGCTATTACAACTATCATTACAAAAACACCAGTTATTGCAAGAGCAAGGATGATCGTCATTGGAGGAATTTCATCATCTGATGGCGTAGTTGTGGTAGTTGTTGTCGGCGTAGTAGGAGTGGTTGGTGATTCTGTCACTACAACAACAACAGTATCACTTACAGTGTTACCACCCTGGTCAGTCAATACGATTGTGCAATTGTGCTCACCTGCAGCAAGTCCATCAACATTGACTGTTATTGGCTCAGTGCTGGAACCCCATGGACCTGATTCAGTTGACACATCATCAATGAAGACTTCATATGATGCAGGGAACAAATCTGAACCATGCCATTCGATATTGTTACCAGTGCTCCCAGCGACATACTCAATATCATTTGGGCTATCAATAGTTGGACTGATTGTGTCAACTGCATCAACAATGACCATGTCTGAAGCATGATTACCTGCACCATCATAAACAACAATTGTCAGGTTGTGAGTGCCAACATCCAATGGATCAAGTTCGACCTCAATAGGTTCGAAACACCAAGTCCGATTCGCTATGACTGTCCCGTTCCTATATACGACAAAACGACCAGGATAGTTGTCCGAGGCGTGCCATACAAGCTCATTTCCGGATGTACCAGCCTCAAAGATTTCATCACTAGGACTATCAACAGTGGGTATTGTCCCGTCTGTCAAAGTACTCGGATATCTGTCAACACTTGACGAAAAGGGAATAGGATAGGTACCAGATCCCACATAATCACTCCAGGCATTTCCAGTTGCATCATCATCGTCCCATAGATTGTCAGTTCCACCATCTAGGGCATTTCCACGTCCGTTCCATCCAACCTCATTCCAATACACAGAGATATTCTGCGCAGATAAACTTCCAATCGCTATACCATAACCACTGTTAGAATAGATTGAATTGTTGCGGATGATACCAAAGCTTCCACTTGAGATGTAGATACCTGAAAGTGTTGGGTCTGGAATTCCAGGCCCTCCAGGATCTTCAAAGAAAGCTCCTGATATGATATTCTCTGTAATATTGAAGTAATCAGAGGAAACTGCGTAGACACCCAAGAGACCATTACATGAGATATTATTCTTGTATAACGTTATGTTTTGTCCTCCTAACTGAATCCCAACCCGATTGTGACAAATCCTATTGTTGTACATATAGTCAAAGGGACCAACTACCATTGTTGGACTATACTGATTTTTGGGAATACCATATCCATTTCCACAAATTGAGTTATTCAAATAGTCTGTAGATTCAGAATATACATTATATATCGAAGAGAATGGATTATCATCGATTTCACAATTGATGATGGTTGTATTTGTCGATGATATCAGTTGGAGTCCAAACATAGAATTCTGTACGACAGTTGCACTTTCAAGAGAACAGTTATGGGACAATACAAACGCAGCTCCAAGAGTCACCTCAGAGAAGTCCCCACCAACGATATTGACTCTACTTGAATTTGCAACCAATATTTGGCCATAGAGAGTTCCGTCCAAGGTCAAATCAGTTTCATTGAAGAAATATCCAAATTGTTTACCATTAACGAGATTATTTTTCTCAATGAAGTAGTAGTCCCCAGCTGTAGGCATTCCCATCCCTGCGACCAGTATTCCGTTTCGCACAAACACGTTATCTGCAACCAGAGTCGATGGAGATACAGCTATCAGTAAACCAGCGCCTTCGGAATCCGATATTTCGCAATTTGTGACCCTAGCATTTTGACAACCGAATACCCAGACAGTGGCAGGGAAAGCCATTGCACTCTGAAGACGTGAGTTACCCGTTAGCACCATGTTGTTGAATGTGCAGTTTACGCTATAATACATAAAAGCTCCAGCCCATTGGTTGCTAGAACATTCTGTATCATCTATCGTACAGTTTGTACTATATGACAAGTATACACCTATCGATGCCTCGTTTAACTGACCCCCTGTGATTGAGCAGAACTTAGCTTCGTGCAGAATGACTTGGCCATACTGAGATCCATCAATGTTTGTACCTGTCTGATTCCAAATGTATAGAACCGGTTTCTCGTTTACTAAATCGCCCACTGTTGAGAAACCGGATTTTCCGGGTATAAGACCCAGAGGAAAGATGCCACAACCAGACAATATGTTATCACGACATTCAACAAATTGAAGACCCATAGAGTAATCCAGGCTTATCCCGCTAGAGGGACTTTCGGAAATGGTGTTCTGTCTTATAGTAGAGTTTGGTGATCTAGCCACTCGAATTGCTGCAGGGTATTCCGTCGCCGCTAGGGATCCATAGTCAAAACCATGAAGTGTGTTCTGATCAAGTGTGCAATATTCAGAATATGTGAGCTTTATTCCAGTGAATGAATTGGCCACTTCATTATCAGTCACATTGCAATGATAGGAATATTGTATGTGAATACCAGATCCGAGATGGTCATCATTTCCTTCTATGTTGTTTGATTCTACATCACAGTTGTAGCCGTTATACAGGAAAACACCAGTCATGGTGTTTCCGAAGATTTCATTTCCTATGCACCGAGAGTCATTCACAGTGTCCCACTGTATGGCTGTTCTTTTTTCGACGAAGATGTTTGAGCCAACATATGCATTTGTAACATTTTCAAAGACAATTCCAGTTGAAGACACATCAGTTTCAGGCGCAAAGTAACAGTTTTTGATTTCAAAATAAACGCGTGTGTTTCTAACTAGAATGCCGACGCTATCACTGGTGATGTTCAGGTCATTGATAATGTATGGAGTAGTTTCTGAACCATCTCCAGAGAAACCAAAATCTGTGAAATTGTCATCATGTTCAATGAGTATTGGACTACTATCAGTATAGCTAGTTGTCCAATGAGTACTCTGCTCGATATTCTCTGCATGATAGAGAACCAATGGTTGCAAAACCAGGGGTGTAATTATCAGCAAACAAAAGATAGCTAGTATTATAGCTTTGAATTTCATTATAATCCTCCCTAACAAAGGAATATAACATACCCTGTTGGACCGTGTACGTGGGAAGCTGAAGTAAAAATCTTCCGGAAAGAAGTTTTCATTTGCTTAGGACGCCGCGCTTTTTAGCGAATCTTTTACCTTCATTGATTGGAAAGGTGGTCTAAATGAATGAAGAGGAGAGAATCAGGAGCGCAATCATGGACTACTATCATGAGGGACATGTACAATACAAGCCCGAACTCTATGATGAGATTTTTCATGACGACTGGAAGTTCTTCTATTACGACCGAGAGGGCAAATTCAGTATCGCAGACAAAGAAACCTACAAGTCGTGGTACAAGCCCGAGGACAGGAATGACAAACTGAAGTGGTACACCGAGATTCTGGATATAGATATTACCGGAAACAATGCTTCCGTGAAGTTGAAGATTGGCAATCAGACAGTCGAGTTCACAGATTACTTCAACATGATGAAGATCGACGGTAAATGGTGGGTAGTCAACAAGCTGTCTTCAGCACAGCGATTTGAGTGACCGCACATACGTATGTATGAAGATAACGTGTTTTCTTGAGAAAACGCCGAGGAAAATGATGGTACACCAGCTCACTTATGCTTAGACTTATATATACAAATAATAGCGCTTGGGGAAGCATTCTCTCTGGACTGCGATTTTGTACATCGGTTAGCTAATCATGTAGACGGCTATATCTCAGAGGGAACAAAATGGGTGATTAACAAATGGCTAGACCAGTGCGTGCCAATACGCAGCAACGGAAGGGTATGGCGGTATGTTCCGTTTGCGGTGGCAGTGATTTTTATGAAGACTTGACACGCGGTGAGCACATCTGTACTTCTTGTGGATGTGTGATGAACGAGAGAGTACTAGATACCGGACCTGAATGGAGAGCATTCACTGCTGAAGAGAGGAATGCTAGGGCAAGGACAGGTTCTCCAATGACATTGACAATGGCAGACAAGGGTCTTGCTACGACTATTGGTTGGAGCGATAGAGATGCTAATGGACGTGCAATTGCTGCGAGCAGCCGTGCTGCAATCTATCGAATGCGAAAATGGCAGATCCGAACACTCGTACACAGCTCTCAGCACAGGAATCTCAGTATTGCGATGAGTGAGATGGACAGATTAACCTCACAGCTTGGTGTCCCACATGAAACCAAAGAAACCTCAGCTCTGATCTATAGAAAAGCGCTCAGCAGACGCCTCGTCAGAGGTAGAAGCATCGAGGGTATGGTGGCTGCAACAATCTATCTATCATGTCGAATTCACAAGATTCCACGACAGCTCGATGAAATCGTCACTGAAGCAAGGGTCAACAGAAAGGAGCTTGGCCAGTGTGTCCGACTCATTCTTAGAAATGTTGATGTGAAAGTTCCAATTCCTTCAGCAAACGACCTCATGCCAAGGATCTCTGCAGACCTTGGTCTTGATGGTAAGACTGTCCAGACTGCAATGAATATAATCAATGATGCCAGAGAGAGAGGAATTACCGCGGGTAAGGACCCAGGTGGTCTTGCTGCAGCTGCTCTCTATATTGCAGGCATCATCGAGGACGATAGAAGGACACAGAGAGAGATTGCAGAAGCTTCAAACGTTACTGAAGTCACAGTGCGTAACAGGTACAAGGACTTAGCAAACAGCCTTCAGATTACAATCAAACCTTAGTGGTTGGGAAATTTCCCAACTACTTTCATCTTCTTTTTCTATACATTACATTCATTTGCTAGAGAATTCAAGCACCTTCTGGATTCTAATGAACACCTTTATTCTTGCCCTCTGTGGACTTCCCGCTTCAGGCAAGTCAGCACTTGCGGACGCAATTCAAGCGGCTTTCGACTCCGAGGTTGAAATAGTAAGAACTGATGACTGGCGAGATGACTCGTATTATACTGATTGGAAACCAGAAAAGGAAAAACCAGTTCGTAGAGCGGCACTGGCCAAAGTGAAGCAATTAATTGCAAAGGGAAAGAGCGTAATCCATGATGACACGAATTACTACACTAGTATGCGGCATGAGTTGTTCAAAATAGCAATGGAAAATGGGATTGGGTTTGCTATAATTCACATAACGACTCCAGTCACAACTGCTCTGAGGTGGAATCGTGAAAGACCAGACTCAAGGATTCCTGACAGTGTGATTGAAGACATTTTTGAGCGGTTTGACAATCCGGGAAGACGATATCTCTGGGATAATTCGGAACTAGAAGTCGACATGGAGAAACAGAATCTGAAAGGTGTCGTGGAGGAGATCATTGAAATCATCCAAAACCTCGAACCTGCATGTGAATTTGAGGCAAGCACAATCACTGGTTCTGAATTCAATAAAATAGACACAGCAACCAGATTGGTAGTTTCTGATTTTCTGGTGGATAATCCAAATCTGAGAGGAAATCGAGAGGTTTCAATAATAAGAAGAACTGTTCTTCGTGAAGTAATTCAGAGATCAATTCCTCTGGAAAGTATTGAAGTGAAACTTCTTGAGCGATTGAATGAATTACTCAAAGGAGAGAACCATTGACGGACTTCTATTCCGATGATTACGAGCCAACAGTAAAGGAGAATGTTGGAAGTTCTTGCTTCAGTACTACAATCGTTCTATGTATAGTGGTTATCGGATTCATCATTTTCTTCTGGATGTACACGTTCATCTGGACGTATATGCTACCTTCTCTCTCGGACCGTGCGTTCGAGCTATTTACTATAGGTGTAATCATAGCTTTGCTAACTGTTGTATACGTTGTGAGTAACAGGTCAATAGAAAAACGAAAGATAATGGCGGCCTCCTAAGAGAATCGAACTCTCAACGCTTGCACGTTCATGGGTTTGAAGCCCACGGGACCAGACCACCAATCCTGTAGAAGGCCATAATACAAGATTCAGGTTTTGAGTAGAAGTAATTGAATCTAAATGTAACGGCATATGATGTCGTGCGTTTCTCGTTTCCATTCAATGCTTTTCTTCGCTAATTCGGAGGCAATATTCCCAGGCATTATTTCCTCACGAGGAAGAGATTCAATTCTTGATAACCAAGCAGCAGTTGTCATAGTAAGAGGCGGCACTCCATTTTCTCCCTCTGTGGCTTTAATCACCATCTCTCTACCATGGGCCACCTGAATATAGATTTCATTAGTAGGAGATTTGTTCAAAATCTCTCGAACTACTCTATCCCAACAGGTCTTTGCTACAAGTGCTCTCCTTAGTTTGGACTTATCCTCTTCAGGTAACGCATGGTATTTAGCAAGAGCGTCACGCATCGCCTCAAGATGTTCATTAAGATATAATGAAACAGCAACCTCATCGGAACTTCGAGCAATCAATTCTACAGAAGATTTCGATTCAGTGACGCGAACGGTTACATCAGCCTCCTCACCAGCAATCTTGAGTGAAAACTTCGCAGAACCCTGAAAGTCTTGGCTCTCTGCTTCATGGTACTCTTCGAGTATCAGGTTTGGTTTAGAGGCAATGACATACCAGGCCAATCTGAAAACTACTGCTGGTTCAATATCACTGAAATTCAGTGCTCGAGAAACCTCTGCGTTTCCGTCGTTCATCGGTCTTACCCTCACTCAAGGGTTTCATAGTCTATTTACTGGCTTCCTTATAGAGTTTGGTTGTTGCTGCTTCAATATCATTTTTGGAGGCGCCAATGGCTGCGTTCATGACTATGTAACTGTGAGGGTATTTTTCGACTGATGAACCCACTGCACCCCTTTCGATCGCCCGAGGACCAGTCACACGTGCATTATAGAGTCTTGCGCCAATCTCTCGAACATCAAGTCCATCCATTGTGATTGCACATGCTACTGGATTCCATACTGAGAGTACTTTCTGTTCCAGTTTAGTGGCAATCTCATTCAGTTTCTCTTCTAACAGTGCTTTGTTCTCCAATTGCTCTTTTTGAAGGTCCTTGTAAGTGTCAAGTCCGATAGCTAGCATTGCAGCAAGGGTCTGAACTACAGGAGCCGCAGTGGCTCGACCTGCATAAGTATCCGCAATTGGGTCTATGAAATTCTCTTTTGGAGTAACCACAATTGACGCTCCAACAGGTGCGAGAAAATTCTTGTCACTACTCTGCACTACTGCATCCACTCTTCCTGCATCAACAGCTGCACGTATCTCACTCATGACTCGCTCTGACTGCACACCATATGCATTATTGATTACAAGAGGAATATCTTTCTCAGCACATGCTTTAGCAATTTCTTTAACCGGATCTGATTCTCGAGGGGGAAAGAAAGTAGTTGTTGCAAGAACTGCATTAGAACTATCTTTCTTGATTTCCTTCTCAAGAAATCTGAGGTCTGCCCGGACGGCATCCCCCTCTATCAATGTGGGAATGATTTGTTCTTCAAGTCCACTCAGAGCAATAGCTCGATGAGGTGATGTGTGATCAATTCGGGGATAAAGAACTCGTTTCACACCATACTCTCTTCGTAGTGCTCCTAGCACAAGGGAGATTGTCATTCCAGTGGATAGAGGTGTGACTAATCCATCTTTCATATTACTTAAACCAAGTTTTCTTATTGCGTCTAAAGCTACATTGTTAGCGACTTGTTGCATCAGCGACGCTCCAGGAGCTTTGGGTTGAGGTGCTGCAAGTTTTCCACTTCGACCTATTCCATGATTGAATCCTGCAGATAGACGAGCGATATACGGAGAGGCAACTCTAGCCTCACGTTCACCAACCCTTGCAGCTTTCGGGTCTTTATCAGTGTCCAATGAAGAGAGAAGCTGGAACATCATCTCGAGCTGAAGGTCAGTCAATGCTTTCTTAGGGAATTGTCGCCGATTGAGTACATCCTTCACAGGATCTAGCAGTGAATCAACCGTTGTACGACCTCTACGCAGCATACTTTCAGGAATGGTCTTCTCGAGAATTCGTTCAATCTCATCTTCATCCAAAGGTGTAAACCTCCTCAGTCAATCGCTGATAGTATACCTCTTCATTTTCTGTCACTGTATCTTCAAAATTGACGATGACAACTCCTCGTGTACCAAAAGTCTGCTTAATAATACCAACCACTCCATTCTTTGTATGAACTGAGAAGTTAACAAGACGTTCCGCAATTTCCTTGCTTGAGGCAAGACCCTCAACCAACACGTCATTTTCACGAATTCGATAGACTTGACCAGTCCTAACTCTAGAACGAATAAGTGTGATTTTTTCTGGTATATCCACAACCTTTCCAGCTCCAACAATTCTCATCTGAGAGGGGGGTAGGTCTGTACGATGCAGTAGTATTTTTGTACCTACTCTGAGAGCTACGGGTTTTTGTAGGAGGATGGCAGCTGTAAATGATATGCTATCAGGTTCGTCGAGAATCACACCATTCTCATTCAGGGGAATTATCTGTCCGGTGATGGATGGCATTCCAACAGAAACACTGACCACCATTTTCTTTGTTATCCGACCGCGATAGAGTGAATTTGTCTTCACCTGAGCGATGAATCCTGATGAAGAGGACATGCTTCCTGAGGTGCAGAGATAGTCACCACGTGCAATTTCAGAGTCATCAATATCGGGTACATTGATCCCAACACGATCTCCAGCAGAGGCCATCTCACGATCCATACCAAATGTCTGTATTGAACGCACTCGGCTTTTCTTCGAGAGGGGGGCAACCTCTACAGAGTCACCAGTTTTAACACTCCCTTGGAGTACAGTACCTGTTACTACTGTTCCATGACCTTTGACTGGAAAAGCATGGTCGATAGGTAGAATAAACGGGTTTTCTAGAACACGTGTTTTTGGATGAATTGTTTCTAGGAGTGATTTTTTGAGCTCCTCCAACCCCTTACCAGTGTGTGCTGATACTTTGACTATCGATGCGTTTGCAAACTCTGTATCTTTAAGAACTGAGCGAATTCTGTTTTCTACTGATTCAATTTGTGACTCATTGACCAAGTCAATTTTCGCAAGAACAACTACAATAGATTCAACACCCATTGATTGCAAGACAACAAGATGCTCTCCTGTTTGTATCATGGGACCTTCATCAGCAGCTATGACAAGAATTGCAGCATCAATGATATTTGCTCCAGCAACTACACTCCGAATCAAGTCTGCATGTCCAGGAGCATCAACTAGGGTCACCAAGTACTTGTCTAACACAAACATAGTAAAACCCAGGTCAATAGTAATTCCGCGTTGCTGAGCTTGAGGATGTTTGTCCAATCCAGCAGTTGAAATTTTCTCACTCAAAGCCTTAGCTAGTGCAGTCTTTCCATGATCTATGTGGCCCATGAGTCCCACATGGACAGGGATAAGATTGTCCATTTCTGTACCTCAAATGACAGGGATGTTTTCGCGCATAAAACATTAGTTACGTGTCGTGAGAGTAGTTTATTGGGTGGAGTGCACAGTGAAAATACATGGTATCAAGGTCTCTCGAGAAGATGATGCTCATCGCAATAGGACTCTCCGCAGCAGTGATAGTGGGTGTTCCTGTGCTGATGTACGCAATTGATACAATCACAACAGCCTCGTATCTGGAAGATGCGCAAATGGTTGCCGAGCAGATTCACAACACAACGAGACATGTGGACATCGGAACACTTTCGAATGCAACAATGCAGGTCTATATTCCTGCAGGTCTTACAATGAGTTCTCAGGGAAATACGTTAACGATTCTATTCAATTATCAAGGTGTAGAACCACAGACTTGGATAGAAACTTATGATCATCCTGTAGTAATCAGTCCCCCATCCGAAGTTGGAACTTATCTAATGCATACCACTCTAGACGCTGGCGTTATTCTCATCACATTTTCTTAAAAACAGCTAAAGAAGGTCAAGATGAGTCCAGCACAACGTTTTTAATCTAGGCTCAGGTTCTCGCCGCCAACACCACTTGGCGAGGACTGAACATAATGGCGGAGGATGCCGATTATATCGAGGAAACTGGCACTGACGAAGAACAGTCCGAGCCAGAGGAAGATGTACCGGAAGAGCTTGAAACTGCTGAAGAAAAGGAGCGCAGAAAAATCAGGCTTCCATCAAATCCTTTGGGACTTATTTTAAATCTGAGAATGCTGCGTAGAATAGTCCAGATTGTCTTCCTTATCGGCATCAACGGGTATATTCTATTAGCTTGGTTCCATATGCCCAATGTCCAGGCTTTTTGGCTATCTATTTGGTCTAATATACCAACAATTCCAATCCTCGCACCTCTTGAGGCACCCTTCGGGGCAATTGCAGGGTCTTTTGACACATTACTCCGAGAATTTACTGCAGGCATATTCCCATTCTTTACCCTAGGAGCAATGCTCATTATACTCATTGTGGTTGGCCGGGCTCCTTGTGGATGGATATGTCCCGTGGGTACAATTCAAGATTTCATCACCCTACCGAAGAGAACTAAAACCCGTCCAGCACCCAATACAGAAAGCGAGCTTCGGAAAGTGAAAATATACGTATTCGTTATTGTGGCATTTCTTGCAGTCTGGGTTGGTTTCGCACGAATCACTGGATCTGCAGGAGCTCTTGAGGCTGCACTCGGAGCTTTCGTTGAAGATGCTTTCGCCCCCTTGAATCCCGCATACATCCTATTTGTGGTACTACCTCAGCAAGCGGACCTAGGTTTGTGGCCAACTGATTTGAACACACTATGGTTCTTCACCCAGTGGGGTTGGCCATTAGCACAGATGGGATTCGTCATTTTCGTGTTTGGAGTATCGTTTTGGATTCCAAGATGGTTTTGTAGATGGTTGTGTCCAGCGGGTTGGTTCTATAGTCTGTTCTCTAGAGATGCTATGATAGGAATAGGAAGGAACCCTGCTCGATGCACTCCAGATACCTGTAATGTGTGCGAGGTTGTCTGTCCTATGAATATCAGAATCAGGAAATATCCGTATCAGCATATGCATAGTCCAGATTGTATTATGTGTCTTGAATGCAAGAGTCACTGTCCCAATAACGCGATTATCCTGAGATTCTCATAGATCAAGTTGTTTTGATGCTTTGAGAACATTGTTGAAAGAATCATTGACTGAAGAGTAGAGTTTCATCAGTTCTAGTCCATACTCCGTTACTCGAGCTCCACCCCCACCCACGGTCCCGCCTTTGTAGGTTTCAACCAGAACTATTCCTAGTTCTTTCTCAATTTTCTTGATGACACCCCAAGCATATCGATACGACATACCAAGTTTCTTCGCACCCTTGGTTATTGTCCCTTCTTCATGAACGGACTTTATTATAGCATAGGCTCCAGGACCAAAAATATACTTTCCATCCCTCTCTAACCATAACTTGTAATTAGGTTTCAATTTGCGGGTTCGTTCATCCTTGGGATTCAGTTCAAACTCCTCCCATGGCAGTGACCCGGCTCAATTCACAGTATGCTTCAATGACCCCAACGAAGGCGTTCACCCTTCGTGTCTTGCTTAAAGACTTTCTTCACAACCTTCCAATGATCAGCGCACATGTTTATCGTTCTCGAACGTGCATCTTTGACCTTGAGATTGGCTTTCGTTACGCTTGTAGAGATTCTATCTCTCTTCATAGACCTCTTTGAAGGCTTTCTGCAACCAACTATACTGCAAATCTTTTCCGATGACACTTGCGACACTTCAAGAGCATTACCAGTTGTAAGGCATTATAACTATAGCGCATTGATATCAAGGGTTTGCATTCTTAGGAGTCAGAACACTACCTTTCGAGAAATCAAAGAGAACCCTTTCTTCATCACCGAGTTTGATTCTCACTTCTTTGGAGTCATCAACGGCTCCAATCACCGAAAATGTTACTGAATGTTTTTTTGCAATCATCTTTAATTTCTCCAAGTTTTCTTGTGGCATTGCAACCAAGAATCCTAGGGAAATGTACATGCGTAGCCAATCATCAAGATCTATTTCGGAGGGTTTCGAAGCGTCTATGGCGTCAAGATCGAGGGTTCCACCTCTTCCTGAATATTCAAGCATCATTGCGGCGGTACCAATAACACCAGCCACAGAAACATCTTTTGAGGCTGTGAGTATTTGTTCACTAGCTAGGGAGTTCATTACTGAAAGTCTTGTAACAACCTCTTCTGAGAATCGGTCCGTGACAGAATCCCATCCAAGCTTGTAACTCTCCCCTCTTTGACCTACTTTGTCAAACAATAAAACTAGGATGTTTCCATCCTCTGCACCTCCAGCAGTCAGTAGGTTACCCTCTGGTACAGTACCTGTAGTAGAACCAACAACATAAGTTGAGCTTGATTTTGGATTTGTGTGGCCGCGAACTATAGGTACGCGAAAAGTATGAGAACCTGCAATTAATCCGTCAAGAAGCTCTTCTCCTATAGATTGGTCCGAATAGGATAATGCAACAGCAAAAGAAGTCGGTGTGCCTCCTGCAGCATAGATATCCATCACATTGGCAAGGACTGCATTGAAACCTGCAGCTCGAGGATGATTCAAACACAAATCTTCGACAATAGCATCAGTCGTAAGGAGTACGTAATCATCACACCCAGAATCGATTACAGCAGAGTCTTCACCAAGACCGTGGGGTGTGTTCCCCTTAAAGGACTCAAGTCGCAGCTTATCGATAATTGAAGGTAGAACGAACTTACGTGAGATACCGTCAAAACTCAGAAGGAGTTTCACGATTTCATCAAGACGGCTCACTTCAAATCACTCGAATACTGTTTTTTTATGGTTTAGGGACCAGAAAGAAAACCGAGTGCAAATGCAGTTTGACCTAGAAGGATACCTAGTCCTAAGAGTGATATCCCGACCATTAAGTAGATGAGAGCCCTCATTGATGGGCGAATTTCCTCGAACACTGCAGTTCACCTGTAAGGACTGCGAATTGAGTGGCACTTATAGACATTGTGCCCTGTTGATTGCGGAAATCCGTTGCTGCTATCGCAGTTTGAACTTTCTAGCAATTTCTTTAGGCATAGCATCTGGATATGGTTCGTCTAGCTTGACCTGTGTTTGGACAGGTCTAGCGGATTGTTTGCATTTCCCATCCTGCATCAACCTTCGGTCTACACACTTGGAATGAACGCACCATCCTTGGTCGCATTCTTCGTCAATCCAAGTACACCATACTTCTTTCTTATTACCTAGCTTCCTGATCCTAAGAGCAGGAGGCTGTCTTTCACACTTGAAACTCTTACAGAGAGCCGTACAATCCACATTACTGTTTGTCATTGCTCACCGCTCCAATTTCTCGTTTTTTCCATTCACCTTTTTTCAGCAAGACGGAGAAGTGAGATTAACCTCTCTTTCCCGCCCTCTACTATCCTGATGTTTCGCTCAAGACGATATTTTGATGATTCATAGTTATCTCTTGAGATATCCCCGATTTTGAACTTGGCATTCACTCTGCTAACTTCTTTCTCAAGACGCTTGAGTGTTTTCTTTAAACCGTTAACCCATTTCTTCGCAGTCTTGATAGCGTTCTTTAGATTCCCTTGGAGTTCTTTTAGTGTATTAACTATCTCAGTTCGCTGTTCTTTGTAAACTTCTTTGTCAACTGTGCCAGAAATGCTTTCAAGCTTTGATAGTCGGTTTTCATTTGCGTCTAAGGCTTCAAGTAACTGCTCAAGGATGAGTGGAGTTTCGACTGTCTTCAGTTCTCTCCTGCGATTCTTTGTCTTCTCAAATTCAGAACGTAATTCCTCTGCACGAGCTGTCAAAATAGCTTTATCGGCTTTTTCTAGTTTAAGGGCTTGTCTTGTCGCTTTAATCTTGTCAATTAGTATATCCAACTCTTGGTCGACAACCTCGAGCTCGGCTCTAGCTAGAAGTATTGTAGCAGATTCATACTCCATATCTGAAATCGTCACATCGAAATGAGGGTAAGTTATTTTCTTGACAGGTTTCACATCTATGGGAGTGGGTTCTATTTCCTCAATGACTTCAATTGGTTCTGAAACTAAATTTTCATCGGGATGTAGTGATTTTCCACAAAGCTTGCAATAACGTCCATCGGGAACCTCTAGATTACAGGAGGGACATACCACAAGGGGGTCTGACATAGCTCAGTTCCTTCCATGACAAAGTTCTACTCGGATTCATGGTCGAGACAGGATAATACTCGTTCTTATGCTAGAGTGCCCAATCGTACAGTGACTTCATCAAGTTGGGCTTTCGTTGTGACAATGGTACTAACACCATATGTGGGCAGAACCTTTAGTTCTTCCACAAGAAGGGCTATTGCCTTTGTCGAATCTATCTCTTTCTGATCAAGGGAGCCATCAGGAAATGTAAGAGATGCCTCCACCCATTTTGTCTTTGAGTCATCAGAGGGAAATAGGCAATATATGTAGTCATCATTGCTGCAGATAAACGAGGGGGTGTTCTCCCAAGCTTGTGCCAGCAGTACTCCAAAAGCCTTCGCGTTTTCAGCCTTATCAGCCATCAGGATTCATCCTCGGGGCTAGATGTTAACACGCACAATGAAATTGCGAACTTAAAACTTTCTCAGTCAGTCAAATTATGGTCTATGCCATACAAAGCTGTAGTATGCAATTTCACCATTCTCTTTGACTGTAGCAATGATGAATTTCTTTCGTACACTGGTTGCCAATCTCCCAGCGCGAACAATGTCTAGGGGAAACACGCCCTTTCTTTGAGGTATCACGTGCACAAGAAATGGGGCATGATCCTTTCCAGGACCATGTTCATACACTGCGAAATCGGTACCAAATTTCATCCCAGGGCGAACGACATATCCACGTTGCCGCAACTCAGAATATACCAAGAATCGGTCTCCAAATTCATCGGATATTTTTGAGCCCAAATCAAGCAAGGCATCAACATCCAATATTGCTCCTTCAGAGCTTGTTACTTCAAGTTGTTTCTGTTGAGTGAGATATGTACATTCAATCAATGAGAGCTCGAGAGGTTTATCAAACACAGAAGATTTGGGTTTCCTAATTCCCACAGGTTGACCAAAATATCCCTCTTTGTAGAGCTTCATACCAGATTCAGAATCCCACACTATTCCTCTATCGCCAACAAGGTTAGCGACCGGTATTGGAATTTTGGGATTCAACTCATAACACCGACTATATCAAGTATTTAGGGTGAGTGAGAGTGTTCGAATGACCAACGCTGCATCTTCGCTGAAATTGGACATGTCTTCTAGCATATTGATAAAATCTCGAAATCTTAGCATAACTGATAGCGGTATTTCGAGAGGATAAAGAAGCTCAACAATTGCTCTTTGTACAACGTCAATTTCCTTCTCAAGTCTGCAAATCTCATCAGCTCGTTTCTTTGATTCATCCATGTTAATAGATAGGAATCTCACAGCTTCTCTTTGTTCTGAAACCTGTGAGTTCATCAATTCACCGAGCTTAGCAATGTTCTCTTTCAGTTCTCCTTCAGGTGTCCATTCTCCAACGACTGCAGCTAGGTGATAACAAGCAATCTCTGCACCGTCAATTCCTTTGTCGTTATAATATACAAGTTTTAGAAGGTCTTCGCGCTGCATCAGGGTGCTGGCTTCTGCCAACTCATTGAGGATTGAACGTTTCAAGGCATCACCCTTTTCTTCTAGAGCTGTAATCTTGTCTAATTCATCTTTTCCAATGGATTTCGTACCTTCCAGCCAATCAACGATTGCATTTGTTACAATCTTGTTTGCAGACACTGCTGCTCGAAAATGCTCATCAAGCATCTTAGTAATATTTCCTAACTCCGAGGTCAAGAATCTTCCATTATCAAGAACCATTAGCTACACCCTGTAAGGTGGAGTCGATTAGAGTAGCTTTTTAATTCTTCTGGACATTCACCCAGAGGAGGAGGACACGAAAACGTGGAGCTCTGGCAAATCATTGTTGCCCTGATACAGGGATTAGTAGAATGGTTACCAATAAGTAGTGAAGGACAAGTAGTTCTATTTCTGTACAACTTCACTCTAGTTCCTTCAGAGGACATTGTATCACTTGTTGTATGGCTGCATCTTGGAACAGCATTAGCAGTCATTGTACGTTATCCAAGAGTGATTCTGGATATTCTAAGCCTCAAAGACAGACACCTGTTTAGACTACTGTTTGTAGCGACGATTTGCACTGCCTTCACAGCAGTTCCTTTGTATTTCTTTCTGAAAGACAGTCTCACACCATTCCATGGTGAGCTTCTGAACATTGTGGTTGGAGTGTTACTTTTCATCACTGCGGTTATTCTCTATCTTCCAACAAGAACTACGGATGAATTGGAGAAATCAACCAAAGATGTAGAGGACAAAGAAGCAGTTACGACCGGATTAGTACAGGGATTGGCGGTATTACCAGGTCTCAGCAGATCTGGCGTAACAATCTCAGCCCTCTTAATGCAAAGAATCGATAAGGAAACTGCTATGAAATTCAGCTTTTTGATGAGTGTTCCTGCAGTTCTGGCAATACTAGCCCTTGAGGTGCTGACAGGAAGTACACTTCCGGCAGGAGTGGGTACTCTAGACCTCTTAATTATTGAGGGAATTGTTTTCGCTACGGGTCTACTTTCGATGGAGTTTCTGCTTAGACTAGCAAGAAGCATCAGCTTTTGGAAACTTTGTTTGGTGCTTGCAGCAATTGCAATCATCTTTGGTGTTCCTGCATTCTTTGCATAGATTCTGTCATTCAGAACGTTTTTGGAACATCATGGCAATGGGGGCATTTGCCTGCCTCCACTCAGCAAGTTTTCCTTCATAGTTAAGTGGTATTGGATGGCGACCATGGTTTCCAACAACTATGAAGAGTGTACCCACGCGCGCCTGGCGAAGCAGTACTTTAATCCAGTTATCTGTTCGCCTTACAATCTTTTCAAGAAGGGTTTTGGGAGGTGTCCTGTGGCCATATTGTGCATATAAACTCTCAAAGTCCAAGAAATGAAGATATAGAAGCTCGCTCTTGAAGATATGTTTGGTCGCTTCTATATAGGTAGCCATGTCGTCACGGGGTCGTACTGTATATGTTGGATCGAACTCACAGTGGATCATGTCCTCTTCGCGGCATATGACCCGTGTTACCTTTCCATAATTTTTGACATGTTGAAGCAGGTGGAAGTCGGTTCTGTGTCCTTTCAACAGTCTTTTGATGAGAGATAATGCATATGGATCAGTAGTTTCAAGAAGTGCCAAGACCTCCATGTTCTTGATTAGAGCCTCAGGTTTGTATACTACTGCTTCAAAAAGTCCAAAGTTATCTATCATTATAATGACTACAGCCTTTGGATTGAACTTCTTTAGTATCTCTTCATTCGGAGGAAAGAGTCCTTCAGGGGCTTGTATTCCTAATAGTTTCAAGACTGTTGCAGGAAACTCCAATGCTGTAGTTCGGACTTGTGGAAACGACGACATTCCTCTTCCTCGATGGCGTTCCTGTTCGGGTTCTTATATCCTACTCAATAAAGTTTGCTAGACATGCACTGCATTACTGTAGTTGATGCATATCTTCAAGCTTCTTTAACCTATGGCCTATAGAAGAGTTAAAAAACTCACCCGAGCCACGACCCTCAAGAGGCAGTCACATGACTCTACGGGACATCATATACAAAGACACTGTCAAATTCATCCTTTCAGGAGGAAAGGGTGGTGTGGGGAAAACCAGTACAGCTGGTGCAATGGCTGTTCTGTCTGCACGACATGGTTTTCGAACCTTAGTTCTCTCTACAGATCCAGCTCATAGTCTAAGCGACAGTTTTGACCAAGACCTATCAGGAGGAGATATAGTCCCAATAAATGGATTTGATAACCTCTGGGGGATGGAAATCAATACCGAAAAGGGCATGGAGGATTTCCAACAGACTCTTGGCAATGGACAACTGGGACCTGAGGCACAGATGGCTGCTGGGCTAATGGGTGATATGACAGGGATGGCACCTCCAGGTTCTGATGAAGCTCTGGCTTTTGGAAAGATACTCGAGTATCTTGAAGACTCATCCTATGACCGAGTCATCTTTGATACTGCACCTACTGGTCATACACTTAAGCTCCTTGAATTACCAGACCTTCTTGACAGTTGGTTGGGTAAAATACTAACCATGCGACAAAGACTTAGTTCCATGATGTCAGGACTACGGAGCATGTTTGGTGGAGGTGACCAAGAGGATACCTCATGGCAAATGATTCAGCAGACAAAGGATAAAATCCGAGCAGCTAGAATCGAGCTATCAGACCCTGACACGACCCAATTTGTTGTTGTGACAATCCCTGAAGCTATGGCTGTATTCGAAACTCAGAGACTGTTAGCAAGTTTAGGGTCTTGGCACATACCTGCGACATACTTGATTATCAACCAGCTCGTTCCTTCAAATCCAACATGCACTTTCTGTACAAGGCGGCATGAGATGCAGCAAGCTAACATGAAAGATATTCGAGATTTGTATTCTGATATGGACCTGACTGAGGTCCCACAATTCGAAGGAGAAATAAGAGGGATTGAGGGTCTTACGAGATTGGGCAAGATACTCATAGGTGAAGCGGAGGAATAAGTGTGAAACACTCAATAAAGAGAAAGTTGCTGTCACTATGCATGCTCTTGCTTTTCCTAGGTTCTTTTGCTATAGCTATATTCCTTATGTACAGGCCTTGACTCAGAGATACTAAAACTAGACGCCTTTAACTCGCTTCACGACTGGTGGACGTATTTTGTATAGAATTCGACCTCCACAATACGGACACTTCACACCAGGCAGTGTCTTCAGACCTTCGGGGGTCACTTCTCTGTGACATTTGTGACATACATAAACCATTCCAGTCACCAACTGTTGTCGCGGCGCAGAGCAATATGAAGCTTTTCTTAGGACCCATTAGGACAGTGAGGCATCATCCACAACTTCTCCAGAAACAAGACCACTGCTCAGTACTTTCAAAACTTTGATAGAGAGAGGGGTGCCTGATGAGAATCCTCCTTGAACTGTCATAAGTGGACCTTCCTCAAGTGGATAGACCATAGTAAATCCATGATGAGTTCTTGAAGGTTCAGCAGCTATTCCCCGAACAATGGTCCCTAGGTATTGTTCCTTTTTCTGTCGATTAATCTTGTCTGCTTCTTTGCGGAGTCTGATTCCATGTTCGTCTTTCGTGGATGATTCAGGAAAGTCAGCAAATGCAGAGCCAGGTAGGGCTCGAAATCCGTAGAGAATTATTCTCTCTGCGCCAGACTCACTGACCTCTCGCATTTTTTTGATGGATTCTTCAGTTGACTCGGAAGTTTCGCCAGGAAGACCGTATATGAAGTATACAAATGGTTTCATTCCATATTTTCGTGCAATTTTAACAGCATTAATAACATCACCTGATTTGCCACACTTCCCAATCTGCTGCATGTGATAGTTTGAGCCAGTTTCAAGTCCGATATTTGGGGAACTTGATATCATAGACCCTGATAGAGTTTTGGCAACATCCTCTGTGAATAAACAGGCCTTCATGTTTTCGATTGCGATATGCACGGATCTATCCTTTACTTGTGGTATAGAATTCAACTCGTCGAGTAATCCTTGAATCGCTATCAGGTTAGCTGAAGGGTGACACGGATCAGTTAATGGTTCCTCACCACGCATGTAGTCGAGGAATCCTGGAGCCTCAAGGACGACTCGATGAACACCAAGATCGATTAACTCCCTCACCTCTCTGACAATGGACTCAGTTGACCTACTCCTTGGAGGACCCCAAGTATTTGGAACACTACAGAACCCACATCCAGGAGGAATGTGTTCAGGACAATCAATTCGAGTTATTGGGTCTTCAGAATCACAATTGTCACAGTATGTGCATTCTCTCCCATTAGGAAGTGTGAGTTTGGTGCGTCTGAAATTCGAACAGCCGCGAAGAATCTCAACGTAGACCTTACTTGCTTGATATGCAGGATAATCTATTATCCTGACAGTTGACGGAGAATAATCCTCTGAAATCGCATGGGATGAGAGGTGTTTACGTACTCCAGTCACATGTGGTGTTCCGGATTTGAAGAATGCCACACCTTGAATATCTGATAGGGAAATAGTGTCTTCAGGGAATCCTTCGTGTAGCAGATTATCAAGAGTAGCTTCGCCCTCACCAATGACTACAACATCGGGTTTAATCTCCATGAGAACCTTAATTGGTTCAGCAGCAATCGGACCTCCGATGATCACCTTTCCTCTTGGATTGACCTGTTTCCAAAATCGAACGACCTTCTGAGTGGCAATTAGGTCCATTGTCATAGCACTGACAGCAATGTGGTCAAACCGACGCAGAAGACCTTTCTTGGCAATAATTTCCTCGGCTCGATAAATTCTGCATTTCTGATTATGCTTCTCGAAGACACCTGCTACTGTGCGAGGGCCGCATCCTATTGAGTCACGTGAACTACTTCTTTGGCCAGTTCCGGCACTGAGTGCATCAACGATCAGTATTCGGGTATTCATGATTGGCCTGTCTAATATTCGCATTAGGTTCTTTACTGTTCCTAGAGGTGATATCTTCCACAACTCATAGCACTTATATGGCGTTAGGGATACATCTCACTCCGGCATTAATTGTAAGCCAAAACTAAGGAGTAAAATGCTGCGTGAGCGACGACGAAGGTGGAATTTGCCCGAATTGTGGATTGCCTCAGGACCTGTGTGTCTGTGAAACGATCGCACAGGAAGAAGCAAGGATTACTGTGACTGTAGAACGACGAAAATGGGGTCGACTAACAACTGTTGTTGAAGGTTTTGACAAGAATATCGACCTCGGTGATTTAGCAACCAAGTTGAAAGGAAAGCTAGCCTGTGGTGGGGCTGCAAAGCATGGCCATGTAGAGCTTCAAGGAGATCATCGAGGAGTCATCCAAGACGTACTTGCAAAGCTAGGATTCCCGGAAGAGATGGTTCAAGTAGATTGGTCCTTCCAAAGAACAGGAAGAAGATAACGACCAAATGAGCTCCTCATATGTAGTCTGAATTTCTAGTGTTTTAGTCTACTGAGGAAGAGTCTGTATTAGGTGCCAAGACTCATTGAGTCAATTCCAAGCTTTTTCACGATTTCCTTGTATCTATTACGTACTGTAACCTCTGTGACTCTTGCCACCTCAGCAATTTCTCTTTGTGTTCTTCGTTCATCAAGCATGATTGAAGCCACATAGATCGCAGCAGCAGCCAACCCAAGTGGATCACGACCAATTGTGAGACCAATATCCCTGCTTCTCTGTAGAATCTCAACTGTTCTCAGCTGTACTGGACTTGAGAGAGATAACTGGGAGGCAAATCGGGATATGTAATCAATTGGATTGCTCAAAGGAATCTTGATAGCAAGACTCCTGAGTAAAAGGCGATAACATTGACCAAGCTTCTTTTTATCAACACGGGATGCATCAGCAACCTCATCTAGAGGACGTGGCTTCAAGCGAATCCTACAAGCTGCATAGAGGGTTGCAGCAACCATGGCCTCAATAGATCGACCTCGTACAAGCTTCTGAATTATTGATTTCCTGTAGAGTAGTGCAGCTAACTCACGAATAGGACCGGGAATACCAAGCTGTGAAGATAGCCTTTCAAGCTCTGACATTGCCTGAGCAAGATTACGATCCATGCTTGAATGAACCCTGGATCGAATCTGCCACTTGCGTAGGCGGTATATTTCTGAACGTCTTGTCGGGCTTAATTTCTTCCCAGAAGTGTCCCTGTCGCGCCAGTCAATCACAGTAGATAATCCCTTATCGTGCACAGTATATCGCACAGGGGCACCTACGCGGCTCCGGGCATCGCTCTCTTCCGCACTGAAAGCTCGCCACTCTGCACCGGTATCAATTCGATGATCTGACAGAACAAGACCACACCCTCCACACACCCGTTCCCCACGGGTTATATCCTCGACGACAGAAGCAGAACCACATTCAGAACATCTCTGTATTTCAATTGCCGATTCGGCGGTTCCCTTCGTATCAGTAGCACTCCGAGTCCGGTCCAATGCCTCTCTCTCTCCACCAACGTAGATGGTTCCAGGAAAAAACCGCCAGAATTCACTACCATATCAAAGACTCGATGACAGTCTCCCGGTACCCACAAAATCACATCTACACTTTTGTGCATTTAATTGTTCTGAATTTATCGATGGAGGTTTCGACACATCACTATGCTTGTTTGCACATGCACAGAAGAAGGTTATTACGTCGTTCTCTCATGACCTCGCTCGGTGATGATTACAGTATGTTCATGCTGTGAAACAAACTCTCCCTTCTCTTCGGCGAGTATGTTATGTCCAAAGAGTGCGCCGTTCTTTTCAAGCTCCTTAATTGCCATCTCAAGTGAAGCAGGAGACATCTGTTCAGCTATCCATCGTTTGGCAAATGGAAATTCTTTGTAGTCTTTCCTAGCAATCCCCAAGAACTGTTTTGTTCCCTTGAAGCGTACTGGCACCCTAATTGGTAGGAGTTGGTAGATCAACGGACGTGGCAGATCTGAAATGTTTCCAGACCCAGTACTAGCAAAAGTTTCTATTGCGTAGACCTCACCCTCTTCCACAAGCACCTCGGATTTACCCGACACACATGGCACTTGTTTGTCAGCATGAAGCTCATACTCTTTCAGTTGATGACCAGATAGCTGTTTTATTGGTTCAAAGCCTGCAGATTGAATCGTATCCTCAATCAACGCACCGATAGTGTTCAGTTTAGCACCAGGACGCATCATTTGAATAGCAACATTGGTAGCGTCAACCGATGCTTTGACAAGCGCCTCATGGTCAGGATTCAGGGCAATTGTGAACGCAGTGTCAGCAATGCAGCCATCTACATGAGCACCACAATCAACTGTTACAAGGTCGCCCGCCTCAATGACAGTTTCATCATTGAGTGGGGATGTGTAGTGAGCAGCAATATTGTTCAGAGCCACATTGCAAGGAAAGGATGTACCCGTTGAGTTCTCACGAATGTAATTCTCAACTGTGTCAATGATGTCGATTACCTTTGTTCCAACCTTGACCATAGGCCGTGCAAGGTCCAATGCCTCACGAGCAACTACACCTGCTCGACGCCAGCTCTCCCATGGATCGTCAGACACATCTTCTGGTTTATCAACGGGCTTGTCCTTTGCCACACTATCACCAACTCTGTGGCTCGTGTAGGCTAGCCAGATAAAAGTGACGGAAAGACCAGGCTACCTAGGAGAGCACCTTCTCAATCCTCTTAGCAATACGGGTCATCATAAAGAACATGTAACCGATGTTGGCACGTTTGTTTGTGAGAACAGCAAGAATAGCATCAGCGCCTGCATCACAGATGATGACATATCCTGTTTCGCCTTCAATTAACATTCTGACAAGAGATCCTCGTTTCAACTGCTTGAAGACTTTTCGAGTAGCTTCCTGTATCTGAGTGGATCTTCCAGCTATCACATCCTCATCGGGGATTCTTGCCTCATCTGTTCCTTCAGGATAATGTGTACAGATTGTAAGTCCCTGTGATTTAGAAATGATAGCACTTGCTTCAACATTGCCCTGGGACGCACGACTCAAGTCGATTAAAAGCTCATTCAACATTTC
>JAEOUL010000148.1 GCA_016839345.1 Candidatus Thorarchaeota archaeon
ACTGCTTGTAGAATTATTATACACAGATTTCGCGTATTCAAGTGAAATCATATTTCTTTCATGATTGTTTTGTATCAAAATCTTTGAGAAGTATGCTCAAACACATTAAGAAACATTATACCAACTCGAATGAGAATATTTCATGAAGTAGCAAATAACCTTTCAATTTTGAAGCGAAACTCTCCAAAGACTTTATTTCAATTTGTAACAGGGAGGAAAACCATACGGTTCTGTGGAATCTAAGAACCAATATACAAGTCCGGTATTAGCATGTAAACATCTTCGCGTCACCAGTCCTTGCACGAGCAAAAAAGCGCGGACCCCCTTTACCTTGAACCTAAGCTAGAAGGAAGTGTAGATTGTGGGAACTGAGACCGATGCAAGGATTGGAGTGTTTGTCTGTCACTGTGGGTTGAATATCGCTGGTTCGATAGATGTGACAATGATTAGTGAACATGCCAAAACACTTCCAGATGTAGAACATTCAGCAGATTTGATGTTTACATGTTCAACAGATGGATTGAAAACAATTCAAGACGCGATCAAGGAGTTCAATTTGAATCGTGTAATTGTTGCTTCATGCACACCAAGAACACACGAACCTATTTTCCGAAAGACAATCGAAGTCGCAGGTCTCAATCGATTTCTCTTCGAGATGGTGAATATCAGAGAACATGTTTCTTGGTGTACAATGCATGATAAAAAAGGTGCATATGAGAAAGCCAAAAAGCTGGTTGAAATGGCTGTGGCCAGAGCCAGACTTCTTGAACCGTTGGGTCTCGAGAGTGTTTCAATAATTCCGGAGATTGCAGTTATCGGTGGTGGCGTTGCAGGTATCTCTGCTGCACTAAGTGCTGCAAATGGAGGATATCAAGTTCATTTGATAGAACGTCTTCCAACTATAGGAGGCCAAATGGCACTATTAGACAAGGTGTTTCCACAAAATGACTGTGCAATCTGTATACTAGGACCAATCATGGCTTCTGTGGAACAACATCCAAAGATCAATCTCATGACATATAGTGAATTGGAGGATGTTGATGGATATGTTGGCAACTTCAGGTTAACAGTGAGGAAGAAAGCGCGGTATATCGATTCAGAGAAATGTAACTCCTGTGGTGAGTGTGTACCTGTATGCCCCATGTCTACATCCAATGATTACGAGTTTGGTCTGGTAGATAGTAAGGCAATTTATAGACCATTTCCTCAAGCTGTGCCTAATACATTCACCATTAACAAGAAAGGGATTTCCTCTTGTAGAAATGCATGTCCTGCAAAGGTCAACAATCAAGCATTCATAGGTCTCTTCAGAGAAGGACGGTACAAAGAATCTCTTGATGTCCTTCGTGAAGGTGCTCCACTCCAAAGAATTCTTGGGCGCGTCTGCCATTTTCCCTGTGAGAGAGGTTGTGCTCGTAGTGATTTTGATGAAGCTGTCGCCATCAGACAATTGAAGCGGTATGTTGCTGACTATGTATTTGAGAATGAACAGGATGTCCCAGAACGAATAGAACCATCACGAAAAGAGAAGGTTGTTGTTGTTGGGGCTGGTCCTTCAGGACTGGCATGTGCTCTCAATCTCCAAATCAGAGGATATCCAGTCACAATCATTGAATCATCAAACAAACCTGGAGGTATGTTAAGCTGTATTCCAGAATATTCTGTATCGAACGAAGTAGTTGACCAAGATATTGAGTGGGTACTTGGTAATGGTATCAACCTCCAGATGAACACCAAGGTCGGGAAAGACATCACATTGAACCAACTTAGAAAGGACTTCAACGCAGTCTACTTGGCAATAGGTGCACAGAAACCTGCTGAGCTGAAGCTTGAAGGGATGAGAAATAGGGGTGTATTGTATGGTCTTTCATTTCTAAAAGCTGTAAAGAAAGGAAACCCACCCTCGGCGTTAGGAGAGAATGTAGTCGTTATTGGAGGTGGAAACGCAGGTATAGACTGTGCTAGGACTGCTATAAGGCTTGGAGCAAAGAAGGTCACCATGGTGTGTTTGGAAACAAGAGACCTTACTTCACGAGACAGAATGCCTGCACACGATTGGGAGATCGAAGACGCTGAGGCAGAAGGAGTAAAGATCCTTGGCTCTCTAGGCCCGACAAAAATCCTGAGTGAAAAGGGGAAGATCACTGGACTCGAATCAAAAGTATGTACTTCTGTGTATACATCAGATGGAAAGTTCTCGCCAACCTTCTCCAAAGATGCAGGACCTACAATCAAATGTGACACGGTCATCATCTCGATTGGACAACGTACAGATCTTTCTGGACTGGAGAAGTTAGGCACAACACCTGGGGGAACCATAGCAGTAGATGCAATTACGCTTGAAACCAGTATCCCTGGCATATTCGCTGGAGGAGATGTAGTCATTGGACCATCTAGTGTGATTGAGGCAATCGCTCATGGGAAAGAAGCAGCTGAGTCAATTGACCGTTACTTGAATGGAGTTGACCTTGCAAAAGGTCGATCAAGTGATGTGCATGTTGTCGAATCTGAAGAGGTTGATTTTAGAGAGGTTTCACGGATGCACAGAACAAAGACACGGACATTAAGTCTCAAAGAAAGAAGGAACAGTTTTCATGAAGTTGAGATTGGATTTCTGCAGAAGGCTGCAAAACAAGAAGCTGAACGCTGTATTAGTTGTGCTATCTGTAGTGAATGCAAGATTTGTTTGGAGAAGTGCGAGCCAGATGCAATTGAGCATGACATGATTGATGAATTAGTTGAACTTAACGTGGGGGCAATCATAGTGGCGACTGGAGGAGAGTCGTACAAACCAGTAGAATCAAGAGAATATGGATTTGGCTTTCTCCCGGATGTTGTTACAAAGGCTCAGTTTGAGAGACTGACCAACGCTGCAGGACCGACACAAGGTAAAATCAAACGACCCTCAGATGGAAAAACACCAAAGAGCATTGCATTCATTCAATGTGTTGGTGCAAGAGACCCTAGAGCGCATTCAGACTATTGCTGCTACTTTGGTTGTGAGAACTCTCTGAAGCAAGCTACACAAATCAAAGAAAAGTATCCGGATACAGAAGTCAACATCTACGCAATCGATGTTCGAACTCACGGACCAGGATATGAAGAACTCTATCAGCGCGCATTAAATATGGGAATAATCGTCATTAAAGGCAAGGCTTCTGAAGTGGAAGCTGATTCAATTGGTAGTGGAGTACGAGTCTTTGCAGAAGATCTCTATACAGGCCGTAACACATCATTGACTTATGATATGGTTGTACTTGCAACTCCTCAGCGCCCACAGTATGACTCATTAAAACTTGCACGGACAATTGGTGTGAATACAGACAAACATGGTTTCTTCCTCTGTGCTCATCCTAAACTTCGACCTGTTGAATCATTCAAGGATGGAGTATTCTTTGCTGGTGCTTGTATTGGACCAGCTGATATTCGGAATGCAGTTTCTCAAGGAAGAGGAGCTGCGGCAATGGCTCAGTCTCTAATCTCAGCTGGTCGTTTTGATATTGAACCCATATATGCTGAGATTGATGATGAACTGTGCAACAAGTGTGAACTTTGTGTTGATTTGTGTCCATATTCAGCTCCCAAACTTCAAGACGGTTCAATCGTCATAATGAAGGAACTCTGTCAGGGTTGTGGAACATGCTCAGGTGGATGTCCTCAACACGCTATTGACATGAGGCACTATCGACGAAGTCAGATACTGCCAATGATTCAAGCTGCAATACAAAAGACGCTGGATTAAGTACTCTCAAGCGAACTAGGATTCAAAATCTCTACGCTAGGTCATGCCAAGAATCAATGTACGATTTCGTACATTTAGAGGGAAAATTATTTTCCTTTTTACTCACTGATGTAACTTGGTCAGAAAAACATACTCGATTAAACGTAGTTGTCCTAAAACGCACATAACTCCTTGAAATCATGTCTATTCTGAAACACTGAAACATATAGAGAAATCTTGCAGAGAAAAACACACACTGACTAGGATGGTGTCCTGAAAAATTCGAAACATCAAACAGTGGACATGCCAGAATTAGAACAAAAATCTTCGAATCTTTGATTTATCCACTCAGGAACCAAAACGATTCAGAGGATGTACAAAGATGGCTCGAACTAGACTCGATCTATCGAGCTTAACTCAGAAGCCGCTCACGAGTGTAGTGGCAATCTTGTATTTTCTTGTGGTCAGTGATAATGAATTATGTTTGCGTAAGAATCGTACAAATCATTATCGAATACTTGACTCATTGACAGGGGTGAAGTAAGAATGGAACAGACAGATAAGAGAGGATACCGCGGCGACTTCCCAGTAAGGGATGAAGATGTAGATGCTTCCTTCAAGAATGAAGTTGCGAGTCTTGTTGGTGGAGAGGGTCTCCTGCGGTGTTTGAAATGTGGTGCATGCTCGGGTGGATGTCCAGTTGGTTCAGTGATAGATTATAGACCGAGAAAAGTTCTCGGTAATGTTCTACTAGGCCTCAAGGAGGAGGTACTCTCAAGTGACCAGATTTGGCTTTGTGCCGCATGTTTCACTTGCGAGGAACGTTGCGTTCAGCAAGTGAACTTTACAGATGTGGTCACTGTTCTCAGAAACATTGCGAGTAAGGAAGGCAATGCTGCACCAGGATACATCAAAATGGCTGAGATGGTCATGGAGAATGGACGGGTGAGTTCGAGAACAGGGCTCGTAGACAAAATGCGTGAGAAGCTTGGGTTACCACCTATACAGGATCCCGATATTAAACAGCTTCAAAAAATCATGCGTGCTGCAGGTATGGATGAGGTGATTGCAGCTAACAAGAAAGAGGAGGAATCAGAATGAGAAAGGCGATTGCTTGGGGCTGTTTAGTTCCTATGCGACGGTCACTTCTAGGATATGAGGCTTCTACACGCAAAGTCTTAGAACATCTTGAAATAGAAACAACAGATATTCCGAATGAAACCTGTTGTGCACCATTCTGGATGCAATCGCTTGATCTAACGACATCGATTGCCATGGCTGCGAGAAATTTGGCAAAAGCTGAAGAAATGGGATTAGATCTCTTGACTCCTTGTAGTGGTTGTTTCCATTCCTACAAACGAGTGAATCATGTTCTGAAAACCTATCCCGATATGCGCGAACGTATTGATGATATTCTTCAGAGCGTGGGTTTGCATTACGAAGGAAGCGTTGAGGCTCGCCACCTTATAGAATTTCTCCACAAGGATATTGGTCCTGACAAGTTGCAGCAAAAATCCACAAGGGATCTTAGTAGTATTTCAATCGGTCTTCGTTATGGATGTCATATGCTCAAACCTCATGAGCTTCTGAATATCGAGTACTCTGAGAGACCTATCTTCGCAGACGAGTTACTTGAGCTGTTTGGTGTTAACAGTGTCCAGTATAGTGGACGTCATCGATGCTGTGGTGGCCTTTTACGTGGAGTACAAGATGATCTTGCAGATATGATTATGCACGAACGGCTCATCGATGTAAATAATGCAGGAGTTGATGGAATAGTTACTGTCTGTTCACTATGCCATCTTCAACATGACATGGGTCAACGTAGTATCAAACGAAAGTTCGGAATGGATGAACTTGAACTTCCAGTTCTTCATTATCCTCAGATTTTGGCACTAGGTTTTGGATATAATCCGGAGGAACTGGGACTAGACTTGCATACGATGAAGACAGACAAATTAGTTGCAAAGATTATGGGAGGAGGTCGTAGATGACTAATTTAAACCTACGAATTGGTGTGTTTGTTTGCAATTGTGGATTGAATATTGCTGGTACTGTCGATTGCGAGGCTGTAGCAAAGTATGCAGCCACTCTCCCAGATGTCACACATTCAGTCGACCTCCTTTTCGCATGTTCTGATGATGGTCAAGAAAATATCAAGCAAGCAATCAAAGATCACAGTCTCAATCGAGTGATTGTGGCCTCGTGTACTCCTCGAACCCATGAACCTGTTTTCAGAGCATGTGTTGAAGAAGCTGGCTTGAATCGGTATCTGTATGATCAAGTCAACCTACGTGAACATGTAAGCTGGGTTCACATGGATGACCATGATCTAGCTACAATGAAAGCTCAGGAACTTGTTGCCATGGCTGTTGAAAGAGCCAAATTTCTGGAACCACTGGAACGAAAATCAGTTGATGTTATCCAAAGTGCAGCTGTTGTCGGAGGAGGTGTAGCTGGAATATCCGCTGCATTGGATTTAGCTAATGCTGGTTTTGAAACCCATCTTATCGAAAGTCGTCCAACTATAGGAGGCCAAATGGCACTATTAGACAAGGTCTTCCCCCAGAATGATTGCGCCATATGTATCTTAGGTCCTATAATGTCTAAGGTGGGACAACATCCAAAGATCAATCTCATGACATATAGTGAGATTGATGAAGTAGAAGGTTATGTTGGTAATTTTAGATTAAAAGTTAGAAAGAAATCACCGTACATAAACTATGAGAAATGCAATGGATGTGGAGATTGTGAAGCAGTCTGTCCAGTAAAAGTCACTAGTGAGTATGAATTTGGCATTGCAGAAAGAAAAGCTGTATACCGACCATTCCCACAAGCAGTGCCAAACAAATACACAATAGAAAAGAAGGGCACCTCACCATGCAGGATTGCATGTCCTGCTCATGTGAATGTTCAAGCTTTTGTGACACTTCTGAAAGAAGAAAAATATGATGAGGCTTTAGAGATATACCGAAAGAACTCACCATTTGCTGGA
>JAEOUL010000149.1 GCA_016839345.1 Candidatus Thorarchaeota archaeon
AATTCAGGTAAGATTCAAAATAGATAAGGAATGGTGCCGAGGATGGGATTCGAACCCACGAACTCCTACAAGAACGGATGCCTCATCATAGTCTGGCGACAATTGATTGATCTTGAGTCCGTCGCCGCTCAAATGACTGTTTCAAACATTGATACAACATTAATATAATAAAAATCAACTAACCTTTTATTTAGCACCGAAATATGAGGGGGTCCATATGAATCCATCAACTCAAACTTTGCATCGGTACTATATGGCAACGATTAGCGGATCAATAACAGATCTCTTTGCAGAAATTCAGTCTAAAGAATGGAATCTCCACAAAACTGACAGAGATGCTTTGCGCAGTTATGATATAATGGCAAGATCATTCAATCATAGCCCTCCTGGTACACTAGACTATATTATTGACGAATTGGATGGAGGTAATGCGGTCCGAAGAGCGGTTGAAGCAGCTTGTACTCTCCTTGGCCATACTGCTTGTGGAGTTCAATCACCTGATTTACTCGGACATAATCATGGCTGTCCCATAATAATAATTGAAAGGAAAAGACTCGAGAGAATAAGACCAAGGACAACGAACAAAGGTTTGATACAACTCAGATCCCTTTATCAAATATATGCAGAACTTCATGAAAAAAATCTAGCTCAACAATGGCTTGATCAAAATGCGACCCTGTTATCAAAGAATGCCAAGTCTTTCGATGACAAAGACTTTCCCAAATTCAAAGGTTTGGCATTGCTTCATATTGATCGTATAGATCAAAACATCAGGGAAAAACTCTTTCATAATCTACTAGTTAATAATCACCCAAGGCACATGGCCGGAAGAGTTGTCCCTGAACGAGGTCCCTATATTATCGTTGTTCAAAACTTAAGAGCTGAATTGACAGATCAAATTAAATTCGTATGACCCGAACACCAAGTTCGCTTCGTAGCTGGACTATTATTTCATAAACAGGCGTCAAAACCATATCATATGTTTTAATCATCGCTTCTAGAAATCCCCAAAGAGCATTTTCACTTGATACAATCAGACTACTTGTTGTCAAAGAAACCTCGGCTTTTTGACTGTTTTCCAAAAGCTGATGATATACAGTTTGCTTGCCAAGCACATTGTCCAGTAATGAAGGCTTAATTGTTTCAAAGACTTGTTTCAAGTGATCTACTGGTGGACTATATTCTTTGTATTGTTTTTTCTCTGCTATTGCCTCCCAGAGACGAGGAATATCACTTAGAGTTTCTCTAAAGAATCTTGGAAAGCTCTTTCCACTTATTACACCAAATACATAGGCCTCATAAAATAAAGGGATTGGCTTTTCACTGATTGATAATACAACTTGCGATGGTTTTCGATAACGAAAGACTTGAGGCGCGTCTGGTGCATGAATAGCAAACGAAGCTAAATCTTCTAAAACACTCATTTCCATATGTCCAGATTTCACTCTTTCAATGAGATATTGGGCAAGCACAACATCGTCTGAATTATCTATTTCAAACAAATCGATTTCTATATGTCCAAAATCATAAGCACCTTCTGCTCTCGGTTCCCTAAAATGGATATATCCAGAACATGATTTTTTATCAATAACTCCTTTCCACAAAACAGTAGTTTCCAAAGTATCTGGTGTGAAGTAGGGAAACTTGATATCCCGGTCCTTAATTATGCTCTCAATCTTTTCAAGAATCTCTTCTAGTTCAGAGTGCAGCTCTAAGCCAAGCCAATCACCTTTGTTATTGATGAACATCTCTCCTCCAAGTGTTGCTAGTGCTCGAAAATGTATCTCTTTAAGTTGAATGTCATCAATCAAATTTCGTCTCGTTATTGCTTTTAATACACGAAATCCATGGGCATATGTTGATAGTCTCCTGTCATTTGGAGCTGCTCTACTTTTCGATTCCAATGTCATATGGAATCCCATTCACATACACCTTCTTCTTGTTCCGCGTCGTCAACTGTCCCAGCAAACAATTTTCTATATCATTTCTTTGATAAAGGTTTGTTGGAGTAGTACCGTTGACCGCTTGGCTTCGACCGTTTCAGATGTGAGTGAAACCTGACTGAAACTCCTGTGTTCCACCTTTCCAAAGCTCGATGTCGCCATCATTACAAAAGCCCAATGGACATTTGCATGAGCTTCGACATTGTCTGCTTTCATCGGGAAGGAATCCCTCCTTCAGACCTGGTTTCTTTCTCCTGTGCTGATGTTGAGGTATCACCCTCAACTACAGAGAGGATTTCCACAGTTCTTTCCACAGCTTGATCGTCATCACTCAACCCAGTCTTGTCACCGAAACTGAGAAGGTCCATCTGGACAGTGTGAATAGCTGCGGACTCCCTAGAATGTGATTCATTCTTTATCGAGAGTAAAGACTTCCCTCGAGATTTTGTCCCTCGGGCTTTTGGTCCTGAACCTACTGCATGGTTTACAGCGCGAGCCCAGAAACCTAGTCCTCTCACAGAGTGTAATGACTTTGTGAGCGTGATAAGACGTTCGGCGATGTTTGTAGCTCCGTTCTGGTCAGCGTTGCATTTGTGTCCACAAGTGGTACACACAAAGAGGTTCTGCCTAGGCCTTGTTCCTCTTCTTCCGCATTTCCAACAGGTAACAGAAGTCCAAGCTTCAGGTATGGCTTGATATCTTGCATCCTTTCCATCAGTGGACCAACCTGCTTGAGTTAGCTGATATCTAAGACTCTCTGATACTCTAGAGAATGCCCATGAATGAACCATCCCTCTAAATCTAGAACCTTTCCGGTTGCCTTTTCGAGCAACATTTCGAATATTGTGTAACCTGCCGATTGCAACATAGAGAGTGTATTTTTCGGAGATGCTAGTGATGTAATCGAGAATTTGTCTGACAAGGACTCTATCATATTCCTTTGCCAGATTCTCTCGTTTCATTCTGATTGACTTGAGTTTACGAGCAAGATTGTCATAGCGTTCACCATTGTTCTGTCTGGTATGCATCTCTCTCTGAAGAGAAGCAACTTGTTCATCGTATTTCCTGAGTAGGTCTACTTTGTCCTCTTGTTTGAAAAACTTGGTTTCACGCACCTTCTCAGGAGTGACAAGTGTAGAACA
>JAEOUL010000095.1 GCA_016839345.1 Candidatus Thorarchaeota archaeon
ACATTCAGTACTAATTTTCCTTAAATGCAACTAAATTGAATGAGGGTCATTTCAAGGTGAAATTACTATGAACCTTCTAGATCCTTCAATTGAACATTATGTACTACATGAAAAATCATGGAAATTTGGTGGCGGTGATATTTACAACCCGCAGGGTGAGAAGATTGGAATAATGAAAAGAAAACTCATCTCAATGCGAGAAGAGATTCAACTTATGAATCCGGATGAGTCGATTCTTTGTATCATCAATAAGAAGTTGATGAGTGCTCGTCCAATCTATGACGTAAAGACTCCATCAGGGGAATTGATTGGTCGTGGCAAGAGACCTATGGTTGCCCTTCGAGGATCTATTGACATGTATGATCCCGATGAAAATATGATTTACAAGGCACAGGGTGGAGTGACCAAGTGGAACTTTACAATAACCGATCCCAAAGACAAGAACAGAGTCTATGCTGAAATCAAAAAAGGAGACAAGTGGCGTGATGTATTTGCTCCTGCTTTCAACTTCAAGGATCGTTATGTGATTCACATTGTTGATCCAAATGCACCACGTATGATGTTGCTTGCTTATGCAATAATCATCGATAATGTCTATCATGATAAGTAATCAAAAAATAGTATCCCGAAGAGTAGCTTTTAAAACGATACAATAATTCGGGATTCATCATGCCCCAGTGGCTTAGAGGCTATAGCGGCTGACTTGTAATCAGCAGGTCGCGCGTTCAATTCGCGCCTGGGGCTCCACTTTTTCTAGATATATTGTATGAAAACTATCCAGTAGATAATGAATGATACAATCAATCCAATGATTGCTATAGCTTGGAAAGATTTTTTCTGGGTCTTGTGTCGGAATCTGTACATACCTGCAAAAATTCCTAAAGCACCACCAAGTATACCAAGGATGTGAAAGGTGGCTTCAGCAACACGCCATTCATGTTGTGATGCCTTTCTCTTATCCCACCACATTGCAGAAAATGCGACTAAGTTGATGAGAAGAATGTAGAGTAGAGGGAAATAATAGAGAAATTCGCCAAGTTGCATAGTGTATCACATCCTATTTGCAGCTGTTTCGAGTGCAAGTACAAGATCTAATTTCTTTCCAGTAAGGAAGTTGATTGTCGCACCTCCACCTGTACTAATATGGGTAATTTTGGAGTCGAGATGCATCTTATTTGCCATTGCACCCATATGTCCTCCCCCTACAACTGTGACACCAGGACAATCTGCGATGGCTTTGAGTACTGATTCGGTCCCTGTAGCAAATACTTCCTTCTCAAAGTATCCCATTGGACCATTAGCAAATACAACAGCAGAGTTTGTAATGATATCAATATATTTTGATGCTGTTCGAGGACCGATGTCAAGAAACGGATTGCCATTCATTTCAGTGAATTCACAATCGACTCGTTTATCATCAATCTCAACTGAAGCATCTTCTGGGAGTAATATGGTGTCACCATAGTTTGCAAGTAACTCACGAGCCGTGTCAACTGCGTTATCATATCCCTTGATTGGCGCGGAATATTTCTCCGATACTTTGCCAGATGCAATAAGAAACAGTGTTCCGATAAGTCCACCCAAAAGTGCGTGGTCAACCCGACCTGTTGCTAGAAGCTTATCTAGGATTTTTACCTTATCTTCAACTTTGCTCCCTCCAAGAACTAATGTCCAAGGATGTCTTTCGGTATCAGTTGCTTCAGTCAGGGTACGGATTTCCTTCTCGACTAATCGACCCGCAACTGAAGGAAGCACAGTAGTGAATCCAACTAGTGATGCCTGAGAACGATGTGCCGCACCAAATGCATCATTGACAAATAGATCAAAGAGTGGATAGAGTTCTTGGACTAAAGGTTCCTTTGCAACTTCTTCTGGAGGTTCGTTCTTAAGTTCACCATCAAAATAACGCACATTTTGGAGAACAAGAATCTCTCCAATCTGGACCTTGCCAATTGCTTCTTTCGCTTTCTCACCAAAGATATCGTCAACAAATGTAGCATTGAATCCCTGCTTCTTCAGAATCTCTGTATGTTGTTCGAGTGAAATGAAATCATCACTTCCAGGACGCCCTTGATGAGCCATTAAGACCACTTTGCTCTCAGAGAGTTCTTTCAGTGTTTCAAGTATCCCATCGATTCGAGAGCTATCTGTGATTGTCTTTGTATCGGGATCAACAGAGCAGTTGATATCAACCCGAACTAAAACTCGCTTCCCATTGTAATCAACATCATCAAGTGTCTTGAAGGTTAATTTCAATTCTATTCACCAGGTTCTGGAATGTACCAGTCCTCCATAAAGAGATTTGTCTATTCTCAAAACTTACCTTCGATTATAGCCTCAGCAAAAGATTCAAGCATTCGCCTTTTTGGAAAGCTTATTGGCATGAAATAACGAGAACCATGTTTTATTGTGATTGATAATTTCTTGTCTGCACAGACCACTACAAGTGCAGTTACTGCATCAAGTGTCCATCCGGTGATATCTATCGCACCAGACCAAGTTCTTTCACGTAAAATTCGTTCAAATTGGTCACGATTCAGTTCATTTACAACCCGACCTAACGACTCTATTCGGATTTTGCCATTGTCATCTTCAATTTCTGGGTGATATGAATCTGGAATCATAGAGCTAGGTATTGTCCATTCCTATTAAACACCGAGAGGTATTACACATTGTAATGTTTTGATTCGTATTCAATAACAGGTTCCTTGGATCTCCAATAAACAGCCCAACGACCAGTTTTTGTTTTGGACAGGAAGACAAGGTGCTTCTCTTTCAACTCTCTTGCATGTGTTACTGCCTCGAGCATCTGGTCAAAGACCTCGCTGAGTCTGTATATGCTTCCTCCTACTATCTTCCATTTCTTTTCTGTCATGGAATTTGGTATAGATACTTCCTAATAATGTCGTAATTGATTAGAAATTCAATGTGAAAGCAGAATGAAATAAAAGTTCAATATTAGATATTGATTCTCAGTGATTAAATGTGCCTAGAGTAAGAAGAGGTCGTAGAAAAAGAAGCCCATCAAGTCATGTTGGTGGACCAGGTTCAAAGGCAACATCACGAGGTCATGTTGGCAGACTAGGTTCGAAAGCATCATCACGAAGTCATGTTGGTGGATTAGGTTCTAGAGCTGGCTCACGGTCTCGATCTATAGGAAGATTTGGTGGGGGTACTTCACAACCATTTCGGCCAATCCGTCGTCCACGTTACCGAAGGCCATATGGTTATACCTATCCTCGAAGGTATCGAGCAAGACCTATGAGTTCTGGTGGGTGTTTTACGGCATTCATAATTTTTGCAATAATTTGGCTGATTTACCTTGCACCTATGATTACTATCAGTCTTGGTTCCACTCTTTCATTAGCATTACCGATTGTTGTTATAGGAGTGGTATTCTTTGTTGCAATAGGTTTCATCACAAAACTTGTGGATAATGATGAGGATGAAATGAGCAGTGATGGAGAACAGGTGAAAATCGTCGAGCATGAAACAATTCTTGTGATCTGTCCCTATTGTGGAGCCAAGAATGAACAGGGTATCACATCCTGTACGAACTGTGGTGCAGAAATTTAGTCAAAATTGTATTACAAGTAATAATAAATGGTGCCGCAGACGGGATTCGAGCCCGCGACTTCGAGATGCCTCATCTGAGAGACGCGATCTCAATGACCCCGATCTTGTCTTGGATGACTCCAAGAAGATTATGAG
>JAEOUL010000150.1 GCA_016839345.1 Candidatus Thorarchaeota archaeon
AGAAGAAGCCGAAACAAATATCGAAAAGAATCAGAGAGAACGCAAAACTCATTGTTGTCGTAGCGATTCTAATGGGAGTTTCCTTCTATATGGGATTAGCAACTCCCCGGACTTTTTCCATACCAATCAATTTGTCAGGAGCTTTGACCTTAGGTTTGCAATTTAGTACAACAGTAACCTACGGTCCGTTCCACACGGGCGTTCGTATAACATTCGGTGTTACCGCAACATCACATACTTGGAATGTGGATATCATGGACCTTGGAGGTACACCTCTGACCACGCTCTTTAGTTCGGATACTGGAACCTTTGCTACTGCTTGGTTGTTTGCACCCAGTGGTGTTTTCATTCAAATCCGAGCAGATACATCTTTTCCGACCAGCATGAATTTAGATGGTACACTATCAATCACATCGAGTCGATTCCCCTTCATCTAAATGGAAAACAAGTAGAGCTGGAGGTCGCCAGACCGCCAACTCATCTATTCAGATGCTATCTCATACTCTTGACACATTGATAGACTGGTGCGCAGAGCTCCTTCCTACGCTTTTTCTTCGCAATCATTGGGCTGGTTTTCCACACATCATCCAAAGACAAGTAAGAATGGTAGAATCGAATATCCACTGAAGAGTACTCCGGCAATATTGAGGTAGACATGGATGATACCAAGAGGCCACATACTACCAGTTCTGCGGTATAGGAAAATGTAACCTATAGGAATGATGAATTGGATGATGAAGAACAGTTCAGTGAAAATGAACAAGTAATTACTCTCTAGCAAGAACTTAGCCCAGAATAGAACATGAATCATCCCTATCAGCACGATATAGAGAGCTCCACCTATGAACACCATCACTGTGCGTTTCCGTCCTTCCTTGTAGTATTCTGCAAATGAGTCAAAGGTATAGAGCCAAATCAACTGCTCAGAGAAAGCATTGATTGGTGCCCAGACAATCAGTGTCAGAATCCAACCAATGGGATTGAGAACCTCAAATCTAATCAAAGTGAACCAGGATGTTATGACTAGGATAGTCTGAAGGATGAGAAGAACTCCAAACAGTGGAATAGCATAGCTCCTGAACTGTTCTCGTATCTTTCCCCATTGGATCTTATAGTCAAGACTTCCACGACGCCATCTCACAATTAGAATCGCAAAGAGGCCATAGTAAATGAGCATCGGTAGAAGAGCACCAGTGAAGTCGAAGAGATATCCAGCAACTAGGGGGAGGACAAGTGCTGCTGTAATTGCTAGGATAAGATCTAGTGACTTGGGTTGATATGTTTCAAAGACATGGTCAGTAGCCAAAGGAAAACCCCACAAAATATTAACTATCGTGAATATTCTTCTGTTATAGGGTTTGCGATATGAAACATTAATCCAGTAGAAGAGCTGGCAGGAGCCTGCTCATTGAATTGGGGTTTATTTCATGGACCTGACCCATTCGTAGACTGGAGTTTTATATTGGCAATTCAATCCTAAACAGCCGGATGAAAAGTTCTACTAGGTAGTTTAGAAAATCCTTATGACTGGAAAATGGGTTACCAGCATAGAAAATGTAGCGATGGACAAGCAAGTCAATAATGTTTGTTTTGATAATCATTTCTTTTTCACTGAGAGGTTCTTTAATTATTTCATACTTCCTAAGCTCGGCAATAATTGGATTCAGATTCAACACTTGCTGTGACCAATTTATCAAATCTTCAAAAACCGAAGGATCTGCTAGCATAGCAATTTCTAATGCGCGGATGAATTTTGAATTCTTCATATGTCCATCCACAACAAACTCAATCATTTGATAGATGAATTCTCGCAAGGATTGAGAAGATGGTGGTTGATCCTTTGAGGTTAGGGGTATGGACAGGCTTTGCTGCTCCTCAGCAGCCATAAAAGCAACCTGACTGTCAAGGATTAGTTGACGTAAAATATCAACTTTGCCGCGCGGGAAATACTTGTAGACTAGTCCAACACTGACATTTGCGCGTTGCGCGATCAATTTATTGGTCGTTTCCAAATATCCATAGGATTCTACCAGAGACATAAAGGTCCTCTTAATTTGCATTATCTTCTGTTGTTTATTTCTCGTACGACGTCTACCAGCCATGTTTTTTGATGAGAGAGGGATATCTTATAAAAGACTCTGGAAACCTGAATAAGTTTTCAAAAATAATCGAAATCAAAATTACATTTTGACGCTTCTGAGCTTTGGAATCCCTTAATTCATATTCAAGAATACAAAGAGGGAACTACTTAGCTTCGGTGTCAGGCAATCTTGGTTGAACACGTTAGTGACGATGCGTCATTAAAAAGCGTTAAATGTAGTCGGTTTCTCTTTCTCTTAGTGACGAGGCGTCACTAAAATACTATAATCTTCAGTAGAAATAGGTGAACAAAATGTCTTCATTATTAAGAGGCTTGATGACCAGACTACCTGATAAATGGCAAGACAAACTAATGGCCAAAGTAATTTCGAGTGGGAAATGGAAAGGTGCCCCTACTTTTCAGATGTTATTCCAGTCTATGGAACTGATGGGTGGAAACAAGTCTGATATAGTGAAAATATTCTCAGAATCGAAGGATCTGGGCATAGACTTTCGTGAACACGCCCGCCAAGTTGCCAAAGAGCGAAAAGAGGCAGGTTCTGAAGCAGAAAAGAAGGGCGATTATAAACAAGCAATCATTGAATATCAACATGCCGTAGTCAGTTACTTCCTTGCAGATTGGGTAACCTATGAAGAAGACCTGATTCTCGAAAACTACGACGATTTGCTGGAAATTTCTGAAAAAATCAATTCACTGTCAGATCCACCTGTAGAACATGTCAAGATCCTATGGAATGATGATTATCTTTATGGTAGACTACGGGTTCCGGAGATGACAACATCCAACGATGGATATCCTGCTATTCTTCTAACACAAGGCAATGATACTGTAAAGGAAACCCTTCGCTTTATAGAAGAAGCAGCCTTGAACAAAGGAATTGCAATTTTGAACATCGACCAACCCGGATGGGGTGAATCGCGATATCATGGAGTACTGAACAAGAATTTTGAAGAGCTCGGTACATTCACAAACAAATGCGTAGATTTCTTATTGAACCATCCTAATCATTCCTTTAGACAAGTGGGAGCACTCGGATTTAGCGGCGGGGCATTAATGTCTGCTGTGATGGCTTCTTTTGATGCGCGAATTGTGTCAATTGCCATGGTGGGAGCTGCATTAGTCAAATTGGATAAGGTTGTAAAACGAATGCCTGCCATTCAGAGAAGGCAAATCACTAAGCACACTGGAATCGTGGACCAAAATGAAATTTTCAAAAGATTGAAGGCATATGATTTTGAATCAATGCTACCAAAAATAAAGGTCCCCTCGTTAATCGTGCATGGGGAAGAGGACAGCCTCGCACCTGTTGAAGGTGTCCGTCAAATTGTGAAGTTTTTTGGAGGTCCTGTTGATCTCAATATAGTCCCGCAAGGGGATCACATGTGTTCTGACACATTGATTGAAAGAGAACTTCCTTTGATAATGGATTGGTTTCTTGAGAAGCTCTGAAAATGGAAACAATAGAGAGCTGGTATAAACCAGCTCACTTTACCAAGAGTTACTTCATGGATTTGACCCATTCATAGACAGGTGCGCAGAGTTCCTTCATGCGCTCTTTCTCGGGGCTCATTGAACCCATAGCGCTTAATACCACTCCATCCCAATTATGCAAACGCGTGAAGGAGAGATGTTTGATGAGAAGATGGAAGGATTACCAATGTTTTGCAATTTCTTTGATGTTCATTCTAATAATTAGTAGTGTGTTTGTAATTGGTGAAAATGAAAGAAATTTTGTTTCTGACATGGAAGAGAAACAATCGAAAATCACGTTTATACCTCATGTCCCCATAGTAATTGATGGAGACACAAATTTCTCTGTTACAGCCGCAAATGAAGGATGGCTTGGTGATGGTTCAGCAGAAAATCCGTATATTATCGATGGTCTTGAAATCGATGTTGATGGTGGTGAAGGTGACTGTATCAACATCATCAACACACGGGTCAACTTCACAATCAGTAACTGCGTTCTTATAGGTGCAAATACAACAGCAGGTGCAGGGGTCAACTTGAAGAATGTCACCAATGGCAATCTGATAGGAAACACGCTTTCGCACTCACAACAAGCCTTCTATTTCAATCATTCCAGCTTTATTCTAATGAAGAGCAACACCATCACAGACTGTCGTTATAGCATCCAGATGCTCTCTTCGTCCGACAACATCATTATCGACAATAATGTTTCACAAAATTCCAGAGGGATCCAGCTTCTGCTCAGTTCAGACTATAACACAGTGGTCAACAACACATTCACCAACAGTTTTCGGGGCATAACTCTCTATGAGAGTGATTACAACATCATTACAAATAACACCATTTCATTGAATGACCAAGGAATCAACATTATTGATGAAAATAGCAATCATAATGAGATTCGGTGGAACGTATTTTGGAACAATGTTGAAAGTGGCATCGAATCCAACAGCACTAATATTTTCGACAGTAACTACTGGTCAGACTATACTGGCACAGATGTTGACCTTGACAAGATTGGGGACACACCCTATTATAGCTGGGTTAATCTCACTGACAACCATCCTCTAATGCTTTTACCAAACGGGCTTGCGTTTGAGTGGTTAGAAACCCCAACTGACCAACTTGTCGAGTATGGCTCTAGACTGAATTACACATTGCATTGGAGGGTCTACTCTCTCTTGACATACCCCTTATGGCTCAATGACACGTTTAACTTTGAGCTACTTGAGGATGGCAGTTTTGTATCAGTGTGTCCATTACCTGTAGGTGAGTATGGAGTAAAGATTGAATTCAGTGATGGTTATGGTAACATATTGGAAGGTGTCTTCACTGTGAGTGTTAGAGATACAACATCGCCTGCCTGGGCCATGGAACCTACGAACCAGTCAATTCTTCATGGTGCCGAGTTGGACTTTCAAATAACAGCCTGGGACTTGTCAGGCATAGACCATTGGGTCATGAATGATACTACTCATTTCACCATTAGCTATACGCATTATCCCGGTGGTAGTACAGCCCGTATCATAAACATCTCACTTCTGGAACCAGGATCTTACGGTCTTAACTTGACAGTATATGACCCATATGACAACTACAGCTCCGTTAGTTTCTACTTTACAGTTCTCGACACCTCGGCTACTACAACATTGCCAACAACATCACCTACAATAACCCCAACCCCCAGCGGTGTCGACCCTATACTGACACTTCTAATGGGAACTGGGATTGGCGCTATCGCAGTAGTTATCGTTTTCATGGTGATGTATAGAAAAAAATTAGGAGTGAGCTGGTCTTAACCAGCTCATTATGTTATGTTTCTACTTCATTGTCTTGACCCATTCATAGACCGGAGCACAGAGTTCCTTCATACGCTCCTTCTCTGGGTTCATTGGTCCGGGTTTCCAGCCGTCAGCTGGCTCAAACCAGAAGTCAGTGACAGTACCCTGCCGTTGATTCTTTGGCTTCCAGACAACCTTCACTGGCATCCCAAACTCTGTGTCCCATGGGTCGATACCTCTGAGCTCGTTTGCGATTGCAGTCTTGCAGCCATCAACAATGACATAGGCAAGAACGAAGGGGAGTCGCTTCAAATAGCTCTTTCCGCTCCACCCAGCAATGGTCCAAGTATGCACAATTCCTTCTTCTTTAAGTTTGATCCAATCCGATTTCTCAAGATTGCAGTCAAGATTCCAACAATTCACCCTCGGTGGGAAGAACTTATCTCCACACTTTGGACACTTGGTACCCCAGAACTCTCCATCAACAAAGCCTTTACCGAGCTTCGAAACCTCTGCATACTTCCAGTAGTATAGCTGATCATAATGCAGATAGACCTTGAACTGTTCTTCTTTGGAATCCCAATCATAGCCCATAAACCCGATACCGGTTTCTTTGACATCGCCACGGAACTCATCCGAGTGCTTGTCATCCCACTCTACATCACTGTGGCCAGGAATCTTATGCATGCGTTTGTCCTTAGTCATCTTTATGGCCTCCTTAGAATGAAGTTCGAGATACTGGTTCCAGTACCTGCATGGCTGTTGACAAGACCTGTGTTTGCATCTTTGACATAGGTCTTGGAGCTCAAGTGTTTCTTCGGAGCTTGGTCATTGAGGTGGTAAGCACACTCGATGGCGGACATGAGTCCCGTAGCACCCACAGGATGACCGTAGCCCATCAGACCACCACCTACATTGGAAGGTACCTCACCGTCAAGGAAGGTCTGCTTGTCACGAATGAAATCCTTGACTGTGTCCTTGTCACACCAGTGAAGAGCCTTGTAGATCTGAACCTCAGATGAGCTGAAGGCATCGTGAAGTTCAGCCACATCAATCTCCTTGGCGGCCTTCTTGTATTCAATGCCAGCCATATCATAGGCCATCTCTCCTGATTTACGACAAGCGGCAAACTCTGTCATGTCAGGGTAGCCCTTTCCATATTGTTCATTCCAACCTGGAAAATCAATACGGTCACCAGCACGGATTGTGCAGCTACTGAGACCTGCGCCATCAATCTCGACATAGTTGTGAGGAGCGTGCTTCTTTGCCCACTCCTCGGAGGTAACAAGTGCAAAAGCACCACCACGACTCATGAGGCAGCAGTCCAAACGTTTCAGCGGATAGCTGATCAGTCGACTCTCCATAACATCGTCCACAGTGAGTTCCTTCTTATAATAGGGCGACTTTGGATTGTTGTAGTCGCTCCGATACCACTGGGTCTTCTCATTGTCAGCCGCATAGTTCCTGTTCTTCAGAGCCGCCATTGCAAAGTCCTCCTCATTGAGCCCATTCTCTTTCATGAACTTGTAAGCCATCGCGGCGTAGTAAATTGGATAGATACCACCGGCAAGTGCCTCGTACCGTGTATCAGACGCAAGAGCAATAAACTCGCTCCCCTGGCTCTGTGTGACGTTGTCCATGGTTTCCCAGCCATAAACACCAACCACATCGAACATGCCTGACTTGACAGCCATGAAAGCACCATAGAGTGCTGATCCTCCAGTGTTTCCTCCGTTTTCAATTCGCACGTGGGGCAACCCGACTAACCCAAGATGGTCGTGGATAATCCACTCCGGTGTGAGCTGTTTGCCAAAGTGTACTGAGAAGTGAGAATAAACCATAAACTGGATATCTCTCAGAGTGAAGTCAGGAATGTCTTTCTGGGTCTCCACAATACAATTAGCAGCCATAGCTTCCGGTGTTATATACATGGGATAGTCGAAGGGTGTTGCGGCACCACCTGCGAGACACACTTTTCGACTCATGTTACATCACTGAATCCTTTTTCTAACACCAAATTATAGTGTCGATACTGAGTCAACCCAATTTTTGTCGGGTACTTAACAGCTTCGGCTTGTCTGATTGAGAATAATCACGTAACGATGAGGTCATCTAGCATCTTCTGAATCCTGGTACGGAGGGTCTTCACAGTAGGTGAGTCGAGAATGTCAAGTGCATCCTGCAAGACCTCCCGTGCTTCCTCCTTCCGACTCTGCTTGACAAGGAACTCAGCTCGTAGAAGGGCGGCATGCATCTGGATCCCATTTGGCATTCAGTGTGATTACACTCAAAATCAATTAACCAACTTACAAAGACATCTCATGTTGCCTCTCAAAAAAAAATCAGTGTTTCTCTGTATATGACAAATCACTGAGAAGAAGAAGAGATTCCGAAACATGTGAGCTCTTTCGGGAAAAGCATACTTGGGTATAACCATAACCGAATTCATACAAACTTTGCATTCTCCCGAACAATCTCTTCAACTTCATTTCGGTCTAAGATGCAAAATCAAGATTCTCGACGCGAATATGTGGAACCAGCCAGGATTCTGTAGAACCACGTAGAGGTTTCTGCTCTTTACTGATTCCTGATATATTTTGCAACACATCAAAAAGATTGCCTGTGACCGTCATTTCTTTCAGCGTCATCTTGAACTCACCATTCTCAATCAACTGCCCACCTTTCACCACAGCGGAAAAATCACCAGATATGAAATCAGGATCCATACTGGCTCTTTGAATGTAGATTCCTCGATCAACCTCAGAGAGCATCTCATCATATCTCATCCTACCTTTGTGAATCTCAATGTTGGTAGCTCCGACATCAGGTGCAGATCTAAAACCACCACTTGCATGTCCAGTGGACAAAAGACCATCCTTGTTTGCTGTGAATGAGTTGTACATCACGCCCTTGAAGACACCAGAGTCAAGAATATCCAAAGACTTTCGTGGAACTCCCTCTCTATCAAAGGAGCTACTTGAGGTAGTTCTTGGAGCAGACCCATTGTCAGTAACTGATAATTCTGGAATCGCTATACTCTCTCCAAGCTTATCTTGAAGAAAACTTGATCCTGAGTGAATTGCTGTTGACTTTGCAGAAGTAATAAGCATATCAAACAAGTAATGGGTAGCCAACGGTGAGAAGATTGCTGTACCTTTGAATGCATCAGTTTTTTTTGCACCTAAGTTTTGGAGTGCTTTTTCTGCAAACATCTTGGCTCCATTTTCAAGATTCAAATCATTAGTAGATACAACTGAATCAAATTCAAAGTCAAAAGATCCAATATCAGAACCCTCTACAGCCCATCCTAGGACTTGCCAAGAGAGTGCTGTCTTCCTCTCAGAAGACTCTATACCAGTAGAAGTGCAGATTGCGTATTCATCCACTCTTGACAAGATGTGACCCGATTCTACTGATAGTCTTGAGTCAATATCTAAAATATGTTTCAGCAGATCTTTACTGTATTCAATCGTTTCACTCATAGATAGATTCGCAGTGTCTTCGCTATAGAGATCCTTTGTGCTTTTAATTTTCTGAGGTTCAGATAGGTAGTAGTGATCCATCGATGGAGTTGTTTTTGCTATTGATATTGCATCCTGAAGAGCCTCTAAGATTCTACCCCTATCAAATGAGTTGGCTGATGAGAATCCCACTGATTTGTTCACAAGAACTCGCATACCAACTCCTTGTATTCTACTTGCAGTTGCAGACTTTAGTGAGCTGGTTTCTAGGTTGACTGTTTTTTCACTGCGACTTAACGCATACAATTCAACTTCGTCTGCACCCTTTTTTTCAGCAATTGGAACAAGAGGCTGAATGACTGAAAGAACGTCTTCTGTCAATTCATGCACCTCCAACCTCACCAGCTACTAAAGCAATGGTTCTCGTAAGACCACCACCACCATCTACCTTTGCAGCTTGTGTTTTACCACACGCCCCAGCGCCCATATCTAATTTCCAATCTTTAGCCACACCATCTACTGAGGATAACACATCGTATGCATTGCCAGTTATTGTGACATTCTTGACCAATTGTGCAACTGACCCATTAACTATCTCGTATGCTTCTGGTACTGTGAACATGAACTCTGCGGTACTATCTGCTTGGCCTCCTCCGGGGAATGCGAGGAGATAGCCAAATTTCACATCCTCAATAAGTTCGTCACGAGAGAACTCACCTGCAGCAAGGTATGTGTTTCTCATACGAATCAAAGGTTCAACATTATATTCAAAGGCTCGTTCATTTCCTGTAGGTTCAGAACCAAATTTGCTTGCAGAGGACCGGCTGTGAAGGAACGATCTCATGACTCCTTTCTCAATGATTATAGTTTTTCTTGTTTTAACACCGGCATCATCAACAGCGAGCCAACCAGCACCTTCTGTTTCTTCACCAGAGTCAATCATGGTGACATGTTCACTCGCCACCCTTTCTCCAATCTTACCTTTTGCCGCACTACCAGCTGCTACTAAATCAGCTTCAACAGTATGACCAATTGCTTCATGACATATAATCCCAGCAACTGAAGGTTCCATGAGAACAGTGTGTTTCCCACCTTTTGCCAGCGGAGCAGCGAGTAGTTTGATTGCTATATCAACCGCGCGTAATGCAGTATCTGCTAGGGAGTCCCTGTTGAAAACTTCCCAACCCCCAGTTATCCCACGAGCAAGAAGATGGGGCATCATTTTTCCACCCTCTGAAGCAACAGGTCTAATCATAAATTGGGGGCGAGTGTCTTTGAGTTCAACATCTGTTCCATCAGAGTTTAGAATGAATCGATGATTAGAAGGAACGGACAACAAAGTCGCTGTTCCCTTGATTCTTTCATCGGATTCCTGCATCAGCTTATCAATCTCTAAGGCAAGCTCAACGCGTTCCTCAAAACTATGATTCGAAATTTGATCCTTACCAAGATTGGAGAAAGTACCAGTAACAGGTTTGATGGGAGCAAGAACATTTTTTTCACTAATACTTGAAGACAGGTTCTTGGCAGCTGATATTGCATCATCCGCTGTTTCGTTCAAAGTCTTCTTGTCAAGTTTGCTAGTACTAGCAAACCCCCAGGCTCCATCCACGAGAGCCCTTATTCCTACACCTGCAAAATCATCTGAATCAGCCGTTCTAAGTACGCCTTTATCCACACGTATATTGGAGTTCTTTCTTTGATGATATCGAACTTCTAGGTGAACACCATTCGGACTATTCTCAATTAGTGATCTCAATAGGTCTCTCACTCTTTATTCATCTCCGCACAATCAGAGGTCAGAATATATCCACTTCCAGCGGTCTAATACTTAATAGCTTCGAAGGAGGTAAGAAATAAGTTTACAATTGGCATGTAGGACATCCTGCGTCTTTGCCTTTCTACCATGCTTAACAAGGAACTCCATCCACAGCAGGGCTACTTGCATCTGAATCCCAAGGTAGTCCTTATTTCGAGTGTGGCTCTCGAGGTGCACCATACATGGACGACCAGTGAAATCGGAAATATTCAGCTGACCTTCCACATCAGTGTTTTGGATATGCGTTGTTGTCAAGGTATAATATGAACCAACAGTTGGAAGATGTCGATGGAAATGAATGTCTTAGAGGTGGTCAAAAGTCTGGCTGCATCCACTCGGGCTTGGCGTGAAAGAGCTCTTCAGACCTTGTATGAAGAGGGTTGCAACGATCTAGCCTATCGACCCAGATCTGGTATGTCATCCACCGGATGGCTTCTCGCACATCAGGGTGCGGCGTATGATTATACTTTGAACATGCTGATTAAAGGCAAGCCGCCCAAGAATCCAGATCTCTTCTATGCATATAGGGGTGATAGCACAGACCCAGGTGATTGGAGAGAAACGCCCCTTCACGAAATCAATGACTATTTCGACTCAGTTGAAAATGATTTACTCTCTTGGTTTGAAAAGGCGTCAGATGATGAACTGAGCCGCAGACTCGAAGGACCCAACACGCCCCAATATTTTCAAGGAATGCGTGTCATAGATGCGATTGCAGATATGTTTGCACATCTGAATCACCACAACGGGCATCTCAGTGCTATCAAGGGCGACTGGTGTCATCAGGATGAAAAGTGACTTCATGATTAAGTCTTAATGAAGTCTTGAAACACAATTATTGACATATCATTGAGATACTAGGAGCTTCATAACTATTGAGCTGTTATTCTAAAACAGTCTTATTGGAAATTCTTTGATCTAGTTTGTAAATTCACATATCTTAGCGTATCAAAGAAAAAAAGGATGGTGAGACAAAGCTCACCATAAGAGAAACGGTTTGTCTGGGTCTCCATCATAGGCTTCAGGATGATGAGCGCCCATCTGAAATGGATATGCAAGTTCTGCGTAGATAAATGCGACTTCCATCTCAGTTCGCGGATCTGAATCAAATGCATCTATGAGAGTATACTCCAAGAAGAAGTATGTCCAGAGTCCATTGCTATATTCTCCCGCGTCCCAACCCATGCCACGTTCAGTGCATGTTGATGCGAAGTAGACATTCATATAGTTGGCCATGTTCATGAAGTCTTCACCAAAACCACCAGCAAAGCAGTGGTCAAGGAAGACAAACACATTGTCACTGACAGCAAGCTCAAGTATAGCTGCGAGCTCATAATCCCAGAAGTATCCATCTTCTCCATTTTCTCCAACCGTTATGTCCCACATACACAATAAACTTGCACCCCTGCTATCACCGGCACCGTGTCCTGATGAAATGAATGCTATTGTATCTCGTGGACCGGCTTGGCTGACCATTTTAAGAAGGGCCTGTTTTGTATTGTATTCTGTGGCGACTCCGTCGTATTTTAGATACGAGTTTGTGTTATCTCCCAGAACTATGATTTCGTCATATCCCAGACCTGTAAGATAATTATACCAATCATTAGCATCGTCATCGCAGAACCTTAGGTCACCAATTGCTTTGTAGTCGCTGATGCCAACAATCACAGCGTAATGTTGTGGTTTCTCACCATGGGTCTGATATTGTAAAGAAAGGTCTATTGCATCTCCAGAATCAATAGCTGTAGTCGGATCAAGTAAGAGTCTTGGATTACATTGACAATCATTTAGACAATAGATCTGAACAGTATCAACTCCGAAGAAAGTGACACCATCTTCAAAGCTTCCAATTATTGTCAGTTCAACATATCCTTGTGCTCCTGAAACCAGTTCAAGCACTGCCGGGCGCTCAAACTTAACCATCAGATCATCGATACCATCAAGATCTCTGTCTACTATTCCAACAAAGTCAGGAATTGAGGGGATGTTTTCAAGACAAATAGACGTTGTATCTATGTCATGAGCGGTATAATCCTCTGTAGGTGTAATATAACAGGTCACATACTTACCACTGCTATTGTAACTTAGTGTATTCGGTCTAATGTCTACTGAAACCTCGATATCACCTATTACAACACCTGAATCAAAGAAGTTGTTTTTTGCATTATTTGTGATCGTTGCGTGCGTTACTGGTAGAATTAGTATCAGCGCAATAATACTACACAGTACTAAAGTAGATCTCTTCAAATTTATCACTCCTTCCATGAATTAAGTCGTACCTTTAGTTATTAGTAGTAAGAGCACTGTCTTCATTTTGCATATTAGCAACTCTTTGAAAGCGTAAACCTAGAATGAATTGGAATAAAATGCAATAGAAGGGCCGAAAAAGCAAGTTTCGAGCCTGTTTTCGGATATATAAATATAATTTCAAAGCTTTGAGTTAATGCCCTCGTCAATAGAGAGTCGCTAATCAAGTCCCCAAATCGCAAATGCAGTATACAGACACGCATTATTTTTGACTGCCAGATTAATCAACGCTTGAAATACCTCGGGGATTTAAGTTATGCCAACAAAAAATGATAACCTCCTCGACGCAGCCGAAGCCGGAAATCTTGATGCTGTGATAAAAGCTCTCGAATCAGGTGCAGACATCAATGCGCAAAACGAACTCATGAGAGATTCTGCGCTCCACCTAGCAGCCAGCAAGGGTCATATCGACATTGTAGAGTATCTTTTGGATAGCGATGCGGATATGCTTCTGACCAATGGAACTGACATGACACCACTCCATCTCGCTGCGCGGGATGGACAGACACACATTGTGAAATTCATTCTTGAGAGAGTTGACAAAATCCCAGAGAGAATTCTCAATGATATCATACATGTGGCATCAATGTCTGTCTATGGCAGACCTGAGATTGTACAGATGTTGGATGATTTCAGAACTGAACAAGCAAGACCCAGCACTACTGGAAGACAGAAAGCTGATTCTATCCTTCTTGAGGCTTCAGAGAATGGAGACCAAGATCTAGTGAAGCAAGCATTGAAAGAAGGTGCGAATGTTAACGTGGTTGATGGAAGGGGTATGATGCCTATCCACTGGGCTGCACTAAGAGGACATACTCAGATAGTGAACATCCTGCTCGAAAACAATGCTGACATGAATAGTACGAATACTGCAGAGTGGACTCCAGTTATGCATGCGAGTTTTGAGGGACATCTTGAGATTGTTAAACTACTTCTTGGTAAAGGAGTGGAGGTCAATGCAAGAACATATGTTTCAGGAACTGCGCTTATCTTCGCTGCAGGAAGAGGGCATATTGAGATTGTCAAATTACTGTTATCAGCAGGAGCAGACCCCAACATTGAGATCGATGGGTCAGACGATGAAGACGGAATGACGGCATTATTATATGCTCGACGTGAAGGTCATGCGGCAATTGTAGAACTATTAATTCAAGCTCTTGAAAAGGATGAATAATCAATCTTCATTTATCCATAGACATCCATTGCGCCAAGATGATGTTTTAATATAATCATTTGAACAACAGAACAAGCCACATTAGCGATGACGGAGAGGAAGAATGTTGAATAAAAAGAGAAGAAGAGCAATAGGTCTCATTGTCTTACTGATTGCTATTATCACTGTGACTGTAATTCTATCGTAAAATTTTCGAAAATTGACACAATAAACATCCAACGAACATTATTAGATAAGAAAATACGATATTTCTAACATGACCAGTGATTCAGGAGAGTCTGAGGATATCATTAGGGTCATCAAAGGGGTCCATTGCGCCAAGGGTCCCAAGGGATGCAAGAAGTGTGTAGATGCAGGAATCCAGAACAAACTCTGTTTGATACGCATCTACAAAGAGGCTAGTGAGGAACCCAGACCAGTCATTGAACTTGACAGAGAAGACCAGCAATACTTCACATATGATGTGCTGCAGTGTTTCGATAGCATACAGCAAGCTCACGATTATGCAGAAGAGCACGAGATATGGGACGTCGAGTATTAAGTGGGAGTAATTTCTGAATATTCAATTTTATTGATCCTCTTTCTTGCATTTGCACGAAATCAGTCTCC
>JAEOUL010000017.1 GCA_016839345.1 Candidatus Thorarchaeota archaeon
ATCCGCTGCCCATGACACACCAACGGCCAATGTAAGTTTCATTTGACTCAATCATCCCTTCAGAAACAGGTTTGTGATAGAGGTCCACAGCGCCAAAAGAATGGCATAGTTCGTGCACTATTGAGTCAATCTCTTCCAGTTCCGAAACTGTACACCCCTCTTTGAATGTTCGTCCATCAATGGTTGGTATGAGGTTTGGATGCCATGAAGTTGAAGGCATAGACTCGTTTGTCATCTGCCATGATGGCCCAGAATGGATAACAAGTACCCTGCTGCATTTGGAGAAATCAAAGTACGGGTCAGCCTTTGCCACAGCCTCCTTGATGAGTCTGATTTCTCCATCCACTTTGTCCTTACCATAGGCTCGTATGTTCTGATCAAGCTGAACCCAGGGGGAAACATCGCCACTCAGCCAAGTCCGACCATATGAGAGTGATTGTATAATGTCACTAACATTCTCGAATACCAGCTTGTAAATATAGCTTCTATTGTGAACTGGGTGCGCATCTGGAAAACATGTAAGAACTACTGCCAGCTTCTGTTCTCCAAAAGGAGTTAAATTCGGTGAAGTCAGATGAATATAGCCGACCAACAACGACGCACATAGCACAATTTGGATAAGGAGCAGCGTACTTCCTTTGTCTTTTGACATCTCAATCCACGAACTCCACATTTCTTTCCATGTTGAAGATGAAAAATAAACTGCTCGTTGATTCCGAGTGGTCTGATGACCAAGAGATCCTCAGAAGCACAGGAAAGTCCTCATATATGGAACTGACGAAATCAGAGGTTTCCAAACTCATCACCAAACTCATCGAGCGAGATGTTGAGTATTTTTTTGTATGTGGGGGGAAGAAGATACTTGAGAGATGGATTGCTCATAGTTTTGACAACATGGGAGAATCGAAGGCATGCATAAATCATTGTCCAAGGGGTGTGTATATTGGTGAGTGTGAGGATTTTCTAAAGTATGAAACAGAGGTTTACAAGGAACTAGAAGACCTTGCGGACGCCAACGAGTGATGAAAATGAATTTCGTCATTAATCAATAATAAAGACTCTGGGCCATTTGATTAAATGGTCGGTGAATGAGATGGTCGATTAATTCTTTCAAAATTCTAAGACCTATATAGGAGAGGACACCTGTTCCAATGGCTTCACTAATTGCTGCACCAATCGATTTTGTTTTGTTGTATTTTTCTTCATAAACTCCTGCAGCAATTAGAAGCGCCAATCCAATTTCAGGAGCATCTATGAAAATGTGAATTATGAACCCACCTAGTGTACGAGGATCTCCATAATCCTGGTGCAACTCCCATCCCTCACTGTATTCTCGGAGGTGGAGATTATCTGGTCCTCTATATTGTCTATTTGCTCCTCTTAATTCTCCCATGATTGTTTCTCGAAATCCTGGCGGTGCATTCCGCATCTGTGATTTTGGGATCCACACTTTTTCCCCTGGTTTTATTTTACTAGTTCTCATTTCTTGGCCCCCTCAAAAAGCGCATCAATAGCCGCTTTTCCCAGCGAATAAAGAAAATACGAAATGAGTGCTTCAAATGCATTCTCTATTGTTTGGGGTTCGTTGTATACTTGTGGAACTTTCCTCATTTTGTTTGTTTCAGCAACAAATGCTCCGATAATCTGCTGAAGAAGTGCGCTTCTTGATTGAGCTGCTCCTTGATTGACTAGACCATCTATGACATCAATCTGCTCCTTTGGTAAGGTTACTAGCACTTTTTCAGTGGGAAATCTACGGAGTGACATAGATATACATGGATATCTATCTATATAAACTCTACTAAACGTTTTACTGACGTGCTAGATTATCGGAAGACTGGCTTATCATTTCCATTCAGCGACTAACCTACAGAGAACAGGCAAACTATTGCATCAAACTCAACCTATCGCTCCCCCTCTCGTGACATAGAGAGTCTACTATCCCGAGTATCTCCCTTTCATGGAAAAACTTTGATTGGCTTTAAGGAAATATATCGAGTCGCTAAGTGGACGAGATGTTCATAAGCCTATAGACATGATATATCGAAGTTTCGAAATGCAAGATTTCGTGTGGGGGATCTCAAATGGATGAAAAGAAAGAGCAAAAGTTGATGGAACATAGGAAAGAGCTGCTTCAAAACGTGACCCAACTTGTTGAAAAGCAAGGTCCATCGCTAAAGGTTGTAGATATGAATCTTGCTGCTTTTCGTGATGAAAATGAAGATATTCCACAACTACTTTTTCTAGAACTCCAATTCACTAATGACTCATCACATGATTTGCATCAAGAATCACATGATTGGGGCCCACTAATCATCGAAAAACGAACTACTTCACCACCTGACGCCTTGAGAATCATTAATGAAATGATAATGGAAAACAAGTTGACAATTGAAGGGATTGGTGAGATTCATGTTGAATTGCAGCTAAATTTGAGTCCTCATTACTGGACCTCCATAATGTCATACTTACCCAATAATTGGCCGCTCCATTTGTTCAAGATGCATGTCAGACATATCCGAAAACCATTGCCAGAGAAACTACCTGTATTGTTGGATCGACCTTATTACCCAACTCTTCAAGATGCCTTAGGATCGTTGCTAAAAACCAGACCACGAATAGATAGGCTTGAAGGAGTTGACATCATTATCCCAGACTATAGGGCGAAGATAGATGATCTTCATCTTGGATCTGAATATATTTCCCTTGATGTCACATGCGAGTCACTTCCTGAAGATCAAGTAATTGCCAAGATGTTCGTCAGAGGCGAATCTTATTCAATTGGTTCTGAAAACATTTCTATAGATCACGGACAGGCAATACTCCAAGTCGACTTTGAGCCTGAATACGTGGATGCAGTAATTCTCTCACGAAACACTGGCGACATTATTGACTCACGTATTTTTAGCTCATTTGGAC
>JAEOUL010000151.1 GCA_016839345.1 Candidatus Thorarchaeota archaeon
CAATTTGAGCAATATGCTACTGTTTATGCACTCATGGCATATCTGGCTTGGTATCATAAGCATGATACTGGGTACTCTTGCATTCCTTACGCATATTGGCGGATGGAAAACATGTAATCTTGGATTACCAGCAGTAATTCTTTGGACAATACTTGGATTGATGGGAATCTATCTAGGAGAAGTCTTCGTAATGTGAGGTGATCAATGTGACAGAAACTGAAATTGACAAAGTTCCAGAACCAACTCAAGTGGAAGAAACAACACCCAAAGAGATGTCAGTCCTAGACAAGCTTGCAGAAGTCGTGACTGAAGAGAGAGTCTCGGACTCTGAGCTTGAAAGAGTTGTTTACAGTGGGGATCCGTCATCACTTCCACAGTATCACTATAGATGGAAGGGAAAGTACCTCTCGGATTACGTAGTTAGAGTAAAGAGTGTCAATGAGATTGAAGGCGTTCTCAAAATTGCCCGAGAGTATAAACTTCCTGTGATTCCACGAGGAGGTGCGTCAAGTTGCATGGGTTCCTCAAGTCCAAGTCGTGGCGGGATATCTCTCGATATAAAACCAATGAACAAGATTCTAGAGATCAACAAGGAGTCAAAATTCATCCGTGTTGAACCTGGAGTCACATTTGAGAAACTTGAAGATGAGCTCAGTAAGCATGGTCTGACACTTGGTATCTATCCCTCAAGTGCAAAGTCTGCAGTAATTGGTGGATGGATAGCTTGTGGTGGTCGCGGTGGTATCGGAACACCTTACTATGGATCATTACATGAACACACTCTTTCACTCTCTGTGATTAGCGGTGATGGAGCAGTGCAGGTTGTTGAAGATGAAGATATTGACCTGTTTCTGCATTCCTATGGAATACTAGGAGTAATTTTCGAAGTCAAGCTAATGGTCCATGACCTACCAGATGCGTACAAGACACTCAGCTATGGATTTGGAAACTTGGAAGGTTTATGCAATGCATTGGTTGAGGTTTCAAGTCTTGAGAAGAAGCCGCTCTATCTTAAGATTGCAGACGAAGAGTTACAGAAATACAGCAATCCGATTGGTAGTGGAAAGTATGTCCTTTCTGCAACCTACATTGATGCGCCATACAATATTCCATCAGATGAACTCCGCTCAATCACCGTGCGACATGGTGGAGTGTATCTTGGAGATGAATTCTCAGAAAAAGAATGGGAGCTAAGATATGATGCTGAGTTCAATCCGAAGGAGCACACGGAAACCTTGATGTTCCAAGAAGTTTGGGTACCATTAAAGCAGGTGTTTGAGATGCTTACAACCTACGAATCATATCGAAGGTCACACAAAATCTCTGCACTATGGTTTGGAATGCTTGGAACTCCGGAAGCAATGCGACTTGAGTTAATGACGATGATTAACGCAGACAACTACCTCAAGTTTATTGCAAGCAAAGGTATCTTGCATAAGATGATGAAGAAAGCCATCAAGATAGGTGGTGTACCATATACAATTGGACTTCAAAACTCAATCTATATGGCACGTGCATATCCAGACCGATTGGTACAGATGCAAGAGGCTAAAGAGAAATGGGATCCTGAAGGAATCATGAATCCAGATAGAGTTACAGATTGTTTGACTTCATTCAGGAGAATAGATGTTTTATTCATCTTAGCGGCAGCATTTCGAAGGCTGTCGAGGTATGTGGGGAAGTGAGGTGTTACAATGAATATCGATAATCTATCAGAAATACTAAGAAACTGTGGTTCTTGCAACTACTGCCGAGACACCTGCCCAATGTATATTGAGCTCCAGTCCGAACTCGATAGTCCCGGAGGTAAACTTCGTGCACTCAGAGCATATGCCACAAAAATGAGAAACCCTCCTGTAGAACTTTTGGAGAGATTATATTGTGCAGACTGTCGAAGGTGCGAGGCAATATGTCCAGCAGGTGTACCTGTTACTGATATTTGGCATGATGCGAAGACTCAGCTCTTGAAGACAGGAGCTCCCATGTCAGAATCACTTCAGAAAGTTCTTGAATGGATTGACAAAGAAGGTACTCCCTTTGTGGGTTATGAACAGGAAGACCGAACAATATGGGCTGAAGACCTTGAACTTCCACCAGAATCCAATACTGCAATCTTCTCTGGATGCATGGGATCATTCTGGTACCCAGATCAGCCTGAAACTGTAGTTGACATGCTACACAAGTTAAAGGTCAATGCTGGATATGTTCCTAGCGAAGTCTGTTGTGGACTTTTCAACTATTGGGCTGGTGATGACGAGGGATTTGCAGAGGTAGTGAAGAAGAACTATGCAATGTTCAAAAAAGCAGGTGTGGATCACATCGTGACCGGATGTGGCGGATGTTATGGGACTCTTGCCGAACACTATCCGCATATAGTTCCAGATTTCGACATTACAATACTCCATACTGTTGAAGTCTTAGCAGACATGGTACGAAATGGAGTGCTCACCTTTGATGGATTGGAAGGAACCTATACATTCCATGACAGTTGCCATCTCGGAAGGGCTCTTGGAATCTATGATGCTCCTCGTGAAATAATCCAGGCAATTCCAGAACTTAAGTTCGTGGAATTGAAGAATAACCGTGACAAGAGTAATTGCTGCGGAGGATTTCTATCAGTTTTGGACCCTGATTTAGCAGAGTCTGTAGGAAGGAGAAGAGTTGCTGAAGCAGAAGAACTAGGTGTTGATGGTATAATCACAACCTGCGTTTCATGCTACAAGAATCTCAGCTACAATGCAAGAGACACGAATCTGGAAGTAATTCAACTTGATGAATTAATACTAGATAAGGCTCAAGCCTCACAAGTGGAGGAGTAGTAAGAATTAACAAGGATAAATGGAGATATCAACTATGAGCAAAGAAAAAGGCACACGAGTTGTTATCGTTGGCGGTGGAATCTCAGGATTCAGCTGTGCCCTTGAATTGAAGGGTCTCAAGGCGCGATGTACAATTCTAGAGAAGGAGAAAACTGTAGGCGGTCGAGCAAGATCATACACCGAGTCTGGTTATGTATTCGATCAGGGTCTACACTTTTTCGTAGGTGGTTTCAAATCTCTGATTCCGATACTCGAAAGAAGCGGAGTGAGAATGACAACTGTTGGTGAGGGAGCAGTCTGGTTAAAGGATGGTGAGAGACACATCATTCGAAAATCAGCAGTGGAACTGGCTAAATTTGGTTTGCTTCCAGCAGCGGATAGAGCGAGACTTGGATTACTTGTCCAGGAAAACATCAACAGGAAAGAAGAGGAATTCAAAGAGCTTGACAGTATGACTTTCTCTGAATATGCAGATGAAAAGAAGATTCCAGAGTCAATTCAAAATGATTTCTATGATCCACTTATACGAACGGTAACATTCATGGAACCAGGTGAGGTTTCAGCAGGACAATACCTCTACTCTGAACACTTGAGGTTCGCATATGAGGATGGATTCAGTGCAATGTATCCGGAACGTGGAGGACTAGGTAGTGTTGCATACACATTAATGCTTCAGGCTCGGAATTTCGGTGTTGAACCCCAAGTCAATTGTGCAGTAAATCAAGTAATCATTGAGAACGGAAAAGTCGTGGGTGTAGACTATCAACAAAATGGAGATAGCAAACATCTAGATACAGATGCAGTGGTATTGACAACTCCTATCGACCTCATCCACAACTTTGTCAAGAAAAGCGATTTACCAAAGGAGTTCAATGCTAAAATATCCAAGTTCGAGTATAATCCATCCACAGTTGCGTACTTTGGTCTGAAATCGCGAGTTCTTGATTTCAATGTAGGTGCATTTGTACCTGGAAGAAAAATCAACATTGTCGCCGAAGCGAAGCGGGTTTCGGGTGTACTAGCTCCCATTGGAGAATCTCTATTGACAGTGACTGGTATCGATAAAGAGCTTCTAAAGATGAGTGATGAAGAAGCAACTCAGGCAATTCTTGATGAACTAGAGATTTTGATACCTGGAGTGAAAGATAAAGTCACTTGGCAGAAGAGCTGGAAGATCTGGAAATCTGTTCTCAGGCAACCACCAGGTATTATGGATGATCGCTTAACAACCAATAGAACAGGTGTGAAGGGTCTCTATGTCGCAGGTCCTCATGCGAACTGTGGTATGTATTATGCATCCATGGAAGCTGCCTCAAGATCGGGGATTGCTTGTGCTGGCGAGATGATTGAAGATCTCAAATGACACAAGTAACAAGATACATTTGCCAAGGGTGACGACCCTTGGCATAACTATATACTGAACACGGGATATGCAGAAATAGGCATCTCGATTTGGTGACCTTTGTATGACCAAACTGGATTTCCTTGAAAGGTATGGACAAGAGGATGAACCGTATGTGTGTGCTTCATGCGGTAATTGTACTCTGGTATGTCCGGTCTTTCGAAACCTCAAATGGGAGTCCTACGGTCCAAGAGGCAAACTCCACATTGTAAAATCAATCTTGGAAGGTGAGAGTGAGTTTGGCGAAGAATTTGCTCGAAAAATCTTCCTATGCAATCTTTGTGAACACTGCACATACGTCTGCACGACCGGAATAAGCCTAGATCGATTTTGGGAAGTGGCTCGCGCTGAAGCCAGACAGCGTGGACTAATGCCGCGGCCAGCACAATTTATTCTAGATTCTGTAAAGTCTCGTGGAGATATCATGTGGATGGGATCCGCAGACAGGCTTCTTTGGATGGAAGATATAGATGATACAGTTAGAAAGAAAATACTGAAACCAGCTAAGGTCGCATATTTTCTCGGATGTAATGTTGCCCTCAAGTCCCAATTGCATGAAGTGGCTAAATCAATGGTCAACATAATGGAGTATGCAAATGTTGACTATACATTGTTGGCGGACAAGGAAGTTTGTTGTGGTGCACCATTAGGATGGGCTGGTAATTTAGAAGACATCAACGAGATGGCAAAGAAGAACATAGAGTTAATGCAGAATCTAGGAGTTGAAACCGTAGTATTCAGTTGTCCTTCTTGTATTCAGACTTGGAGAGATTATAGTACTTACCTGAAGGAAGAAAACAATATCGAGTTACTAACAGCGTCACAATTCATCAAGAGGCTAATTCGTGATAAGCAGCTCCAGTTCGAAGAGCAACCAATGGTCACTGTCACGTTTCATGATCCATGCATCTCAGCTAGGGTTTTGAAGGTAACTGAGGAACCACGGGAGATCATTGAAGAGATTCCCGGAGTATACAATGTCGAAATGACACCATCTAAGGAACACACAAGGTGTTGTGGGTCTCACGGATTACTTGATGTCATTGATCCTGTTCTTTCATCTCAGATTGCGGAAATGCGACTAAGAGATGTAACAGTGACTCCTGCTACACGAGTCGTTACAGAGTGTCCAAGATGTATACTAGGATTTGATCTTGCCAAATTTACAACAGGATATGAGTTGAGGGTACAAGATATCTCACAACTTGTTGCGGAATCTTTGTTACCTAAGGAGGGAGGTGACACAAATTAATGAAGGTTGACGAGATGCGCATCGGAGACATCGTCGGAGCAGATAATGTTTCAACAACGCATGAAACCTGCATGATGTATTCCAAAGACGTCACAAGTCTTCCAGATCTGGCCTATCAAATAATAAGTCAGAAATTCGATGTTGTTACACAACCAGTCGATGTCCCGTCTCTACAAAATTTGGTTTGGTATGCAATTGACAACAAAGTACCAATGGTTCCAAGAGGGAATGGAACTTCTGGATGGGGTGGAGCCATTCCAACTCGCGCTGGAATATGTGTTGACGTTTCTGAAATCAACAAGATTCTTTACTTCAATGAATTTGAATCTGCAGTAACTGTTGAATCAGGAATAACTTGGAGAGATCTTCTTTCATTTCTCGAACGCCTTGGATTCACTTTGCCAGTCTATCCTTCTAGTGCTACTGCGGCAACAGTTGGAGGTTTCGTAGCAAGTGGTGGTCTTGGCATAGGCTCAACTCGTAATGGAGATATCTTGGAGCAAGTAATTGGTATTGAAGCAGTTTTGCCAAATGGCAAAGTCGTAAGACTTGGAAAAGTTCTGATAAATCCAGAAGAAGACACTTTGCGAGAAAAAACAGAAAAAGGAACGCAATGGTTGAGCCAAGTCTTATCAGAAGCTGGATTAGGAACGCCAGAACAGGAGTCAAAACTCATAGCTGGGACTTATGGAACTCTTGGAATCATAACCAAGGTAACTCTCAAGACAATACCAAACCTCCAGTTAATTCCATTCGCTTGTGCGTTTGACACACTAGATGACTTGGTGAATGCTGCGAGTAAAATCCTCGAAGATGTGAAGCCCTATTTCCTTAGGTTTCTTGCCGACAATTATACATCAAAACTTGCGGCTCTGAAGACGCAGGATCTGGAGAATGGTAAGTACATTCTGACTGGAGCTCTCCTCGATACAATCTATCAAAATGAGGATAATATTGAGATTATCAAAACTCAAACGAAGAAAGGACGGGGAACAATGTTGAAGGATGATAGAGCGTGGTTCTATTGGTCCGAGCGTTTGTATCCCTTACGAATAAAACGTCATGGACCCAGTCTAGTCCCAGCAGAAATGCTTGCTCCACTCCATATGCTTCCGGAAATTTTTGAAAAGACGAAGAATGAACTTCGAAAGTCCAAAGTAGCAATTGAAGGTACTCTCAACAATGATGGCAATACATCGTTCATGGTATGGATTCTAGATGATGAACGGAAGAAGATTTCATTCACTATTGGATGGTATAGATCATTCCAAATAGCATCTCTTGCTGAAAGGTTTGGAGGGCTTCCGTATGCAGTGGGTCTTTGGAATGGACGCCATGCAAAGAAGTACTATGGAGAACAATCATTCGAAAATCTCAAGATAATGAAGAAAAAGCTGGATCCTCTCAATATCATGAATCCTGTCAAAGTATTTGGAGGACGTGTAACCCCTGGACGAGCGTCATTGCTGGCTGGTTTCTTTGCCGGATTCGCTATCACCCTCGCAGCCTCATTAATAGGGTCGAATCTATTGGGGATTAGCTGGATAATTCAACTCATGCACACAAACATCATTCCGTCCATTAATGTTCCAAATTTCATCTTGTTGTCTTTGTTTGGAGGTGTTCTTGGATCACTCATAATCAAACTCATGACACTAAACCAAGCTCTTGCTGTTGGTATCCCTTTGCTACGCATACTTAGTAAAATACTTAGAAGATGATTCTCTCTTTCCAAAAAACATTGATTTTTGCAACCAAACATTGAAGTAATAGAGGATTAGTCAATTCAATGTAAATTGTATGTTGATGGATTTCATTCACATTTGACTGAGTATGGGTTAACCAATATGCTAAAATACAGTACATATGTTCCGAATCGAAACTTGACCATGATGTTCAACTTGCTGAAACATACAATATGGAACCAAATATAGGTGACATCGATATGAAACGTAAACATACCATGAAGCTTCTAATCATAATGAGCTTCCTTGTTCTGAGTCTTGCTGCTGTTGGCTCAATAACAGCATTTGAAACTCAGGCTAATGAATGCGGCATCACAGAATGCCACGAAACTCCAGGAGTGTTGACCCTGGCTTCAAACTCAACAAGTGTGGATGCTACAACAGGGACTCCTTTTGTTTTGCAGATTGACGCAGGAAATGGAGCAGAGTGGATTGCTATTAAGACAGGATGGGAAGATAACTCTGAGTTCACAGTTTCTGAGAGATTAATCGGAGATGGTTCAACTAATGACACAAATGCCGCTACAGGAGAAATAACTGTAGAGGTGACGTTTATACCTCTATCACCCGGTGATTTGACCATTCGGATTTGGACTGCAGCTGCTGATGATCTCGCATCGTCTATAGATGTAGATGTCACTGTGACTGGTCAGACCATAACAACAGGTACACCACCTCCAGACCCGTCAGTTGAACTCTACAATATTTGGGTCCAGATGATGATACTAGTACCCATAGCTACAGGACTTATTCTGGTAGTCCTTGGATACATTGTAATCAGGAGGAATGGATAATGGCAATACATCCAGTTTTTGTACACTTCCACACAGGAATTCTGACAGCTACAGCTGCTGTAGCCTTGGTAAACCTAATACTCCGTATTGGTTTCAAGGATAATATCAACACCCCGGGAACAAGGATGGCAAGAGTATTCCATCAGTTTGATATTTTCATATACATTGGAAGTATAATCGGTTTCCTAGGTCTTATCGCAGGAATGGTCACCGGATTTATGGAACCGGATTACCCAATGAGCGTTCTTGTAGCTCTACCAATTATGCGATTCAAGATACTCTGGTCGATTGTATGCACAGAGATTTACCTCTTCTTGATGATAGTACGTGCCAAAGTAGGGGACCGGATTTGGATAAGACCCTCCAGTTACCTTCCATATGGAATTCTTGTCATCATAGGAGGAGTTCTGATGATGATAATGGGAGCTCTCGGGGGAATAGCAGTCTACAACACATCCATACTCGAACCTATACTCGATTGGATTGGTATCCCCTGGCCGTAGTGAGGAGAATCTACCATGACAAAAGTATACGACCCTCTCAAACTCGAAGGGCTTGACATAGAGCCCACAGTATGCGCGAGATGTGGTTTCTGCACATTCGTGTGCCCAGCGTATCTTGATACATTATGGGACTCTCAGTCACCTAGAGGCAAGTTGTACCAATTGAGAGACCTCATCAAGAAGAAGAAACCAATTCCAACAGACCTCGCAGCTAGAATCTTCAACTGTACATTGTGTGGGGCGTGCCAAGAAATATGTCAGACCAATATTCCTTTGCTTAGGTTTTGGCAGCTTACTCGACAAGAAATTGGTAATCTTGAGAAATGGCCTGAGATTGTGAACTACATCGATGGCGCACTTCAAGAAACACAGAATATCATGGAGATGGACCAGGATGACAGAAATCTGTGGACCGACATGGTTGACGACCTTGTAGAGGACAGGATAGGAATTAAAGCGGAAGTTGCATACTTTGCAGGGTGCAACATTTCCTTCAAGGGAACGCTTGCCCACATGGGTGAGAACACCATCAAGATAATGGTTGCAGCAGGTGTTGATTTCACTATACTTGGCGAAGACGAGTTTTGCTGCGGCAATCCCTATTTCGTTGCAGGCGGTTTTGATAAAGGGAAAGAACTCGCAATGCATAATCTGCGAAAGCTGAAAGAGCTGGGAGTCAAAACAGTAGTATTCAACTGTCCAGGTTGCCATAGAGCGTTTGCAGAAGAATACCCCCACTTACTTGGCAAAGAATATACTGAAGGACTTGAGTTTCTAACCTTCTCAGAATTTGTCATGAAACTTCTCAATGAAGGCAAAATCAAGTTCACCAAGAATTATCCACACGTTGTTGCTTGGCATGATCCATGTGAATTAGGCCGCCATCAGAACATCTACAATCCAGCTCGTGAAGTTTTGAACTCAATTCCAGGAATACAGATTCGCGAGATGAAACATACTCGAAACAAAGCAAGATGTTGTGGCGGAGGTGGACTTCTCAAGGGAACCTATCCATTAGCATCAGTAAGAATCTCAGGTCGCCGTGTTGAAGAAGCTGAGAAGACTGGAGCTGAAATCCTTGCTAGTGAATGTCCATCATGTACAATGTCATTTAATGACGGAATTGAAGCCAGAAACTCTGAGATGAAGTTCAAGGATTTGTCACAGATTGTAGTGGAGGCATTAGGACTATAGGTGGTGTAGAGATGATAAGAAAGAAACACTTCCAACAATTGGCGGATATAGTGGGTGAAGACTTCTTCTCTGCAGAGGAATACATGACTCACCTGTACTCCCATGACATTGCGGCTCTTCCAGGAATTGTTAACGATGTCCTTAACCCAAACGCTGAGGCAGTCGCTCAACCGACAACCACCAAGGTTGTATCAAACCTTCTAAAATTCTGTAAGGAAGAAAACATTCCAGTGGTTCCTAGGGGACATGGAACTTCGGGGTATGGCGGGGCTCTCCCAACTAGAGGAGGACTAGTCATTGAGATGACCCGGATGAATGAAATCTACAATATCGACAAAGAGAAAATGACCATCGAAGTTGGTGCTGGAATCATTTGGGGTAAATTGCTCGAAGATCTTGAGGATGAAGGACTCTCAGTAGCAGCATATCCTTCTTCTGCGCCGTCTAGCACAGTTGGTGGATGGGTGGCTGCTGGG
>JAEOUL010000152.1 GCA_016839345.1 Candidatus Thorarchaeota archaeon
ACTTTTGGTCTCGTGCTTGGGATTTTGGCACGAGTTCGATATGTAAGTAAAACTGCAGATCGAATCTTGTCCTCCACTTCTATGAGTGCAGACTCATCAACAATGATCCCACTTACTTTGATTGTCACCAATTTGTCACGGGCTCTGGCAAAGGTTTCAAATGAGGCAGCAAGCTTTCCAATGTCTTGTGCATTGAAGTCATCAAGAATTCGTACAAGCTCGGCCTTTGCCTCAGAGAGCTGAAGAGCAAGACTGCAAGCAGTCTGGACAGTGATTTCTGCTTCAGAGAGAGTTCTAGGTACATCATAGAGAATGTATCCATGGTTCTCCCCAGCCATAGTAAGTAATTCATCGCGCTTCATTCTGAGAAGATGTCTGAGAATTCTGTCAGGAGGGATGCTGGTTCTCTCAGCAAGGTCATTGACAGCCATTGCACCAAGTTCTCGGATTAAAATTAAAATGGTACCCCTTTCGAGTTCGTTCTCGAGGTAGGTGTCCATCATAGTCTGATATACTTCAGGGTCTAACTTCTCGCCGTAGACGTTTGTACCCGATACAAGGTTTGGACCCTTTTCTAGAGTGATTTTCAGTCTGAACCTCGCAAAAGCCTCAAGCCCTGCAGATACAAGAAGTCGGAGATTCTCTGCATCATCAGATGTATGTATTGTAAGTAGAGCTTCGGTAACACTGTCAACCGTTTCTCTCAGCTTGTTTAGGGATTCAGAGAGAGCTGTTTCATCATAGGTTCCAAGAATTTGTAGGCGTTCAAGTATTGTTTGTAGTTTTTCGAGCGATGAACTTGCAGTACTTTTTTCATTGCCTTCCAGAGACTTGACCATTCCACGAATTTGTTGTACAATCCTCTTTAGGATTAGAGTCGAATTTGGCGTTTCAGTCAGAACTTTAGAAAAGACCGGGGCATCCCCTTCAAGGCTAATCATCTCTACTTCTCCTCTCTGAATCATTGAAACAATTGCATTCTGTACAATCTGTGATGAAACATTCATGAGTTCTCCAACTTGGATAACGGTCTTTGAACCCATTTTTCCAAGAATGAACATGATTATTCCACGATGTACTTCGGTGAGGATGTTTTCTTTAATCAGCTTTGAAAAACGTGTATCGTCTATTCTTCCCTCTCGTTTCCCTCTTTTCACTTGTGCTGTTGATCTCAGACCTGGGCCATATCGGGTCTTTGTCACTAATTTCTGAAGTTCATCTATGGCAAGGTCAGAATCGATTTCCATTTTCTCTGTGGCTTCTTCAAGATCTTTGATTAGAGTGACTAGTTCAGATCTGGCAGATTCGGCTTCGGCTTTTGCATGCTCCTCAAATTGGGAAGTAATTGATTCTATCTCAGATGACAGATTCATCATTGTAGTGGCAATAGCGCCCATGTCAATTTCTAAACTGGCTTCGGTTTTCTCAACTATCGTCATTCTTGAAAGAGTGTCTGATAGTAGTTCGAGTAATCCCTTCAATGATTCAGATGCAGCGATTGACTGAGATTGTTCTAGATTGGATATAGCCTCTTGGAGTATACCTTTGTCACTGATTTCCTTTGTTAGATTTGCTTTCTCAAATGCATCTAGGAACTCTCTAAAGTAAGAGTCAGGAAATGCCAGAATTGAATTAGTGAGTGGTGCCAGCTCAGTCTTTAGATTTTCCAGTTCTTCCTTGACTTTGCTGAGTGGAATTGCAGATTCTTCTTTAAGGCCACCAAGTGCGAGGACCATATCTAACATGCGCTGTCTCTTGGGAGCAATCGTCTTCTCAGATACGGAATTACTCACTCGCTCACCTCCATCCACTTGCCAGCAGTTCCTTTGTGAACTGGTGTGGGTCCTAGCTTCTTAGCACGTTTTACCATCTCTTTGATAGCATTCGTGAAACGTTCGGGTTCTGCACTGAACATCCTGAACATGTCTACTCGTTGACCCTTCCAACCAATGGCATTGAGGATGTCTCGAGAGACGTCCACTTGCACTTGTGCAATCTCATTACCGGTTCCTCCAATATGGCAACGATCTTTCTCACAGGCTGCAATCATGACAGCGCTAGCTCCATTTTCAAATCCCTTGAGGATATCTATGATACTCACTCGACCTGCACAGGGAACTGGAATAAAACGGGTGTTTGCAGGATATTCCATCTTTTGAGTGCCAACAATGTCAATTGTCGAAACGGCGCATTCCTCACAATAGAAACAAAGTGTGATTGGATATTCTGAGCCTGCACCTTCAAGTATTGCTTCTATCTCGGACCAGAGTTGATCATTTGACAGAAAACTAAGATTGATTGCTCCAGAGGGACAAAGGCTTTGACAGACTCCACAGGAGTGACAGTTCAGTATGTCGATAGCAGCCTTGAAGAGAATCTTCTGGGCTTCATCGACTTCCTCAGCCTCGGTCTGCTCAATCATAAGAGGAACTCCACGAGGACATTGTTGAGCACACAGACTGCATCCAACACAATCATCCTCAATTAATACTGCCCCACGTGCTTTGGACTCAATAATTCCACCCTGTAATTCGTTGTGTAAGATGAGTGCTCCAGCCTGTGCGTCTGTGACTGCCTCAAAGACAAACTGTGGTCTTGTGACTCCTCCAACTGCAACTACTCCCCTTCGACGGGTTTCGTTTCGTCGGAGTTTTCCATAGAGCTCTTTCACATGTCCATCTTCTTCAATCGAATATCCTAGGGTTTCGGAGAGCTCAGAAACTCCAGCAGGTGGCAAGATTGCTGATGAGAGTACAAGTAGGTCTACAGGTATCTCTAGATACTTATCCAGCAGAGAGTCGTAGATTCTGATGTAAGTCTGGCCCTCATGTTCCCAGGTCATACTCACACGACCTCGGATATAGTCAACACCCTTCTCTCTGGACTCCTTGTAGATCATCTCATTCTCGAATGGTACACGTATATCCATGTACACTATTCGAACATTGGCATTTGGAACCTTTTCCAGTATCTCAAGTGAGTTATCAATGGCGAAGGTACAACAGAGTTTACTACAGTCTTTTTTGTAATCCTCGGATCGACTTCCAACACACTGAATCATAACAACTTCTTTCACTGATTCTCCGTTTGATGGTCGGACTAGTTTTCCTTCAGACAACATGCATGAGAGTTCGAACTGTGTAAGGACATCAGGGTTTTTGCCATAACGATATTCTTCTAGGCCTATGGGTTTGAATTCTTGAAATCCTGTTGCCAAAACAATTCCGGAGGTCAGTAGAGTGAGATTTTCCTCATCCTCTGAAGTGTAATGAATGGTAAAATTACCCATTTCTCCAGTGACAAACTTGACTTTGATTTTGGGCATGATTGATATGTTTTTGTCATTCTGGATTGCTTCTAAACGACCGCTGAGTATCTCCTTCCCTGATTTTCCTGTTGGAGCCACCACTGGAAGGTCTTTTACATGACCTCCAAGTTCTTCTGTAGTTTCTAGTAGAGCAATATTGTAACCCAGATTCGAAAGGCTAAGGGCGGACTCAATACCAGCAATTCCTCCCCCGATGATTGTGATATGATTGGGTATCTCTTTCTTTTCTAATACAATAGGATTTGATCTAGCGGATCTTGCTAATGCGCCGCGAATCATGTCTGTGGATTTCTGACTTGCCTCATCTGTTTCCTTATGGACCCAAGCAGAGTGTTCACGGATATTCACATATTGAATCTGCGAAGCATCAATTCCTTTAGAGTCTAGATACTGATTGATTCGAGGTTGTATCTTCTGATTAGTACATGCAGCAATTACAAGACGTCCATTGTTTGTCTTGAGAAGTTTAGCTATCTCTGCAAGTCCATCCTCTTGGCAGACTAAGTCATGAACAGTCACAGATGATGCTAAATTCATTTTTCCAGCTTCGGTTTCTAGGAAGTCAAACTTTAGCTGGAGTTGTTTACCACAGGTGCAGATGAGTACTGCTGATTTATTGTCAACCATCTGTCAGTTTCACTTCCTGCTCTGGAGTATCTTGGAAACTACGGCACGTGCTTGAGTCACACTTTCAGGAACCTCTGCAGGACCTAAAGCTGTTCCACATGCGTAAACGTGGTCACCAACTACGACTTCATTCTCTGAGGCTGGATCAGCAGCGCCAATAAAGCCGCTTGCAGACTTCAGTCCCAGTGTTTCGATAATCTTGTTTCCATCAATGGGGGGTTCTAGAGCTGATGATAACACAAAGATGTCTACTGAGAATTTGAGGTACTTGTTCAGCAATGAATCATAGACAACAATGTCTAATGTGTCGTCTTTGTTGGGTGTGATGAGAGATACCCGTCCGCGTACGAATTCTACACCAGATTCTCGGGCCTCACGGTAGTACCTTTCATACCTGTCATACGTTCGAATATCCATGTATACAACACTGACGTGGGCGTTATCCCTTTCTTGTACGATAATGTTTGCATGCTTGAGTGCAAAGATGCAGCATATCTTGGAGCAGTAGGGGTAGTAATTCTCATCCCTACTCCCCACACATTGAACCATCAAAATGCGTTTTGCGGGCTTTCCATCAGACGGTCTCACAAGTGCGCCGCCGGATTCTCCGAGAGGGTCAAGTATCTGCGCCAGTTCAAGCTGGGTCACAATATTAGGATGCTTTCCATAACTGTACTCATCAACATTTGTTGGCTGCATCTCATGATATCCAGTAGCTATGATAATGTCTGACACATCGATTGTTTCTTCAGTGGGTTGAGCACTTAGGTCAATAGCCTTTGTTGGACATTCTTCTGCAGCTTCTTTTGCCCCGCCATTCTCTTTTGCAGGGTCATAAACTACAGCTTGGGGTTGGCATTGTGGAGATATTAGCCGAAAAGCATCTGATTTCTTTAGACATAGACCACACATCGTGCATTTGTTCGGATTTACATATCGAGCTCCGACTCTGAGTCTTACTGAAAACTTACCAGGACTACCCGAAATTTCTTCTATCTCACTATTCATTTTCAGACTGATATTAGGTTGATCAGTCAGTGCACTTCTGTAGAAACACTTGCGTATTCCAGGGCGCCAACGATTTCCTTCAAAACAGTAGAAACAGTCGTCAGTTGGAAATGCTTTGTAGAGATCAAGTGCATTGCCACCTATTGTGGATAAGCGCTCTACTAGAACTGTTTTGACTCCGGAGTCTGCTAGCTCAACGGCAGCAGTCATCCCTGCAACGCCGGCTCCAATGATGAGGACCGGATTAGACACTATCTTTTCACCTCAACCAGTCAAATGATCAAGAATTGGGTCTGCAGGGACCCTGTTCATGCTGAGTCCAACCTCTTCCTCATCTAGTCCTAAGGCCAGTCCAAGAATCTGAGGATACAAAATTACGGGCAAGCCATATTCCTCGCCGTAGGACTCTTTCAGTCCCAGCTGTTGTAGGTCGAGCTGATTTCCACAGGCAGGACAGACTACCGTGATAAACACCGCACCAAATTCTTTCATAGATTTCAGTTTGTCTCGTGCTAAACGTATTGCCAGAGGTTCGTTTACTGGCAAGACTGTAGCCCCACAACACTGTTTCCATAGTGGATACTCTACTACTGATGCACCAGTAGCCTCTACTAGCTCATTCAAATATTCAGGTTTGAATTCAGTCACATCAACAGGACGGAGAAGATGACAGCCGTAGTGAATTGCGATTCCTACACCGTCGAGAGGCTTCACAATCTTCTTTCTTATCTCTTCAACACCAATATCCGTGTATAGGGCTTCTACAAAATGACGTGGGGTTACAGTACCCTTAAACTCAAGACCTTCTTTCTTCAGAACAGTATTGACCCTCTGTCGATAGTCATCATCATGTTTTAGAAAATGATATACGTCCTTGAGAGAGGCAAAGCATCCATTGCAGGGTGTAACGATATCATGTCCATTCTTCTCTGCGATGGCTAAGGTTCGTGCATTTACTGTCACCCAGCCAAGGTAATCAATGGCACGAAGGTTGGGACTTCCACAACACGCAACTCCTTCCATGTATTCTAACTGCATATCGAAAGCTTCAGCAACCTTGATTGTGGCAGCCTCGTAGTTGGGATAGTTTGCAGGTACACTGCAACCTACGTACAGGTTGTATATCGGCACCTTACTCACCATCCTCCACAAGTTTTTTCGTTCGGGTTGTTGTTAGTATTTCCTTCACCGGATCAACAGATAGACCAGGTACTTCTGGTTCTAGACCCATATCTTCTCGTTCCCAATCAGCGGTGACTGTGTAAAGCTGACCTTTCTCGAGTAGTTCTTTACCAAGACCAACAATATTGGGTGGTACTCTACCTTCTTCAGCTGCCAAGTTCTTGCAGTCAAAAAAGATGTCAGTGACACGTACTTTTTGTGGACATCTTTCTTGACACTGAAAACACGTTAAGCAGAGCCAAATTTCGTCAGAAGAGAGCACCTCTTCACGCATGCCCAACAATATCATTCGAATCAATTGATGAGGTTTATACTCCCAGATGTTCGCGATTGGACATGCAGCTGTGCAGGTCGAGCAAGCAAAACAGGCAGAGAGTTCCTCGCCATTTGGCATGCTATGAATTTCGTCACGGAACTTTGCATCAAGTTTCGACATATCAATCGGATCCACCAATGTGATTGGGGGTCCAGTCGGTTCATCAGTTTCAGCCATGGTGCGCACCACATGCATTGTTAGCTTTCGGCGAATGGCTGAGCGATTTTGTAGCCCATATTAAAAGTTTGCAGACGTGACGTGTTTTGAAAAGCAGTCGCAAAATGCTAATCCGGGAGTCCTCTTAGATAGATCAATCTTAGGATGCCAGCCACCCCAAGTGTGATGAGGCTCATGTACAGAACAATCTCAAACAGCCCCCAAGAGGAGGGGAGGTTCATTAGTACTCCTGATGCGGCTAATACAATGCACAAGGCACCAGTAATGATGAAGGACCATGAGCGAGGAACTGACATAACTGCTGCAATCTCCTATGGACACTTAGGACTTTCTGTACTAGGCATTTTGAACCATATTGAGTATCTTCTCAATTCTAAATTTCAACTGCTCATACGACTGTAGTGTAATCTGCTTAATTTCTGAACTCGTTCTTATCAGATACCCTTTGAGACCATCTGTATCGCCTTTCATTTTAGTGAGAGTAGAACTGGGGTCATCTAAGAGTCGGAGTGTGTTGGTGAGAGTCACTTGGAATTTGTCATAGTCCGGACCTATTCGGTTTTTTGCTTCTTCGATAAAATCAATTATCCATGTAATCTCTTTGATGAGGGCTTCGTTCTTCATTCCTAGTCCTCCTCAGGGATGAAGCGAACCACGGTACCATCTCGAAGCCAAAGACTTGCATTGGCAGCTGGAATCATAACAATATCTTCTTTCTTGAAAGGACCATACGTCTTCTCATCAAGCCCCATGACTGGTTCCTCAATTGAGCGCAGAAATCTGACTGTAACGTAATCAATAATGTCCGAATCAGTTGTGGGTTCAGGATCTTTTTTGTTGTCTACTTTTTTCTTCTTCTTCTTTTTCTTAATAGGTGAAGGAGAACCAGCTAAGGACTCCCTAATGAACTCAGTATGTCCATCAAGGGCTCTCTGACATCTATTATAGAATTCCTCCTCAGATAGAGTCATATCACTCCTTGGACTATGTCCTGATATAGCAGCTTTCAATATCTTCTGTTTTCTGAGCTCTAGGAGATCCTCAAGCATGAACTCGATATTCAATGCTTCTTGAGTTAGAATATCCGCCTGAAGACGTTCTTCTGCATTGATAGAGGCTAATGATAGGCGTACAGCTGAAAGATATGATACCATTTTGCTGAGCCGCAGGTCACCTAAATCTTGCAGACCTTCATTCTCAATTTCTCTTGTCCAAGTGGCAAGTATGTCATTATAACCTAAATCACTCAATGGTAGCAACTCCTTTGCACAGGACAAACGCTGCAACTGCAGAGGGCAACTCAACAGATTCGCTTTTGTATGGTCCATAGCTTTGATTCCCAATCTTGAAACGTGGAACCTCTGGATGACTGTACGGAAACTTGACCTTCATATGACCATCATTGAATGCAATGGCATCTTGAAAGGGATTAAAATCATTCAACTCGTCACGTGTCAATTCATTTACGGTGAATCCAGTTTTCCCATTTAGACTGCCAATCAATCGAATGACCCTGTGGATATCATGTGTGACTGGACGATCAATCTCGCCACCATAAAATTCAGCTGCTTTTTCTGCAATCTCCTGCCAAGACTTAAGCCCAATTGATTTTGTGGATTTAGTGAGGACTGGAGGATTCCTACGAAGCCCATCCAATACTGCAACCTTAACTTCTTTCTCTCTAAGCGATTTGACCCAACGTTCATTTCCAGGATATGAATCAATGTTCCTGATGAACTCAACTAGCGCATCTGCAATCTTTCCTGCCCAACCCGGGTAATCACGATTGGTGATTTGGTTTACATTCCGGAGTGACATGACAACTTTCTGTGTGTTGAGTCCAAGACCCATGATATAATGCACAATCTGAATTCTGCTGTTAGAGTCAAGTGAGTATATCAGGGGATCACGAACGCGGATATGATATCCTCTATGACCACTGTAGTTTAATTGGATTTTATCGGGATTAAATCCGAAGTCATCTATAATGAAATCATCATACAGCTTCACTGTGTGTCTTTTTGCATCCTCAAGGCATTTCTCACATACCCATTTTCGCGTGTCAAAACTTTTCTTACCACAAGTTGGACAGCTATCTGGGGGCGGACCTGTTCCTGTTTCCTCACAATTGTCTGTTTTACATCGCCATGTGTCATGGTCTTTGGCACAGGGGGTGTCCAAGTGATCTGCATCTATATCGAAAACAAGTTCTGCCCCAAACCATTCTTTTTCATTCATGTGACGAGCTACAGGAATTTTGTAAAATGCTGCTGAGTGGTAGATACTATGAGGAGCCACAGCGATTAGGTCCTTTACAAGCTCATCACGACTAAGATAACCAGCATGCCTTCTCCATGTCGTTGTCTGGATTTCGGTCGATCCACATTTGGGACATTTATTGACCTGTGAGAATGACTGTCCCGACTGTCCACAGCCTATAGTTATCTCACGACCTCGTTTTTTAGGACAAAACCAGTTGTACTCCCAGCTCTGAATGCCAAACTCTCTGTTGTGTATCTTTTCGGGAATATCGATAGAATCAGGATTTGATTTGTAATACTCATGAAACATGAATCGTAGTTTCAAAATTGTACTTGTGAAACCCTGATTCTGTTGCGACATAGTCTCTACCTACGTTCCACACGTGGTGCCAGAACGAAGCTTATGCTTCCTGCTTCAGCAATAGAATACTCCAACAGCATTGGTTTGTTAGATGTGAATTGAAGCATCAAACTGTCACTAGCAATCGCTTTTGAAATCTCCGCCAGATAGTTCAATGCATACATTGCAACTGATTTACCGGATACTTCTAATTGAAAGAGTGCTGGTGCATCTCCCTTTGTTGTCAGAGCAACATTTGCTTCACCAGTATCCCCTTCACCTGCAAAAGCGAGTTTGTCTTGTTCAGCGCTGATTTTGACATGACTTGAAACAACTGCAATATCCTTGATTGCCTGCTTGAAGGTATCAGCTAGCATCTCTGCTTTAACATCGAATTGAATTCCAGGTTTCTTCGTCTGGTCATCAGGGGGTCGCAAAAGCTGTAATTTAAACACCCTGTTTGCTTGTCCGACCATCTTAATCTCAAAGCGATTCTCTTCTTCATCTAGATTGAACTCGAGATGTTCGTCACCGGTCATACGTTTGCTGATTTTCGTCAGTTCATCAATACCCAAGCAGATATCATGCTCTCCCTTGCAGGAGTACTCTTGGAATATATCAGAAGGAAGCGTCAAATCAATCATGGCTGCTTTTGAGGAGTCTAGTTGGCGCAGTGAGATTCCTGAGCTAGATACACGAAAATGAGCTTCTGTGAGAAGAGTCGCTAATGAGTCTATAATTTGTTTCCAAGTCTTAGTGCTATCTAGTGTCGCGTGAAACATGATATCATTATCTCCAGTTATTGATTCACGAGCTGACCTTTGACGTTGTAAACGCAGTAGATCAGTATCGCTCTTTGTCTTTGAACTAGATTCTCAAAATGATTTTCCTTTTTAAAAAGTACTTCTCGGAAAATTGGTTAATCTGTTTATTATCTACCTTCTCTCAATTCGTGGTGCGAGAAGGAAGCTTATTCTACCGCTTTCAGCAATAGCGAACTCTATCTGGATTGGCTTTTGATTCGTCATTCGAAGAGTCAAACTATCGCTTGATATTGCTTTTGCAATCTCAGAAAGGTAGCTGAGTGCATACATGGACACAGATTCCTCTTTCACATCAAGATCATGAAGAAGTGAATCTTCGCCCAGACTCAGTAGTACTTCTGCTTCACCAGTATCTCCAACACCAGCAAACCCAAGGGATTTCTTTTTTGCAGTGACCTTCATATGATTGGATACAACACCAATGTCTTTCACAGCTTGTTTGAACGCATCTGAATACATCTCTGCTCGGACCTCAAATGATGGTGTGAGTTTCTGAGTTCTTTCTTCAGGTGGTGTGAGAAGTTGAATCTTGAAACTTCGTTCTGCTTGACCAATCATTTTGATTTCAAAACGGTTTTGTGATTCATCAAGATCAAATTCGAGTCTATCATCACCAGCCATTCGTTTACTAATCTTTGAGAGTTCATCCATCCCTAGACTTACGTAATGGTCACCTTTGCAGTTGTATTCTTGGAAAGCTTTTGAGGGTAGGGAAAAGTCGACCATTGCGGCTCTTGATGAGTCATATTGGACTAACGAAATACTGTCCTTTGTGAAATGGAAGTGAACTTCTGTGAGTAGTGTGGCTAATGCATCAACAATCTGTTTCCAGGTCTTGCTGCTATCAAGAGTTGCATGAAACATTTTTTTTCCTCCTCAGCTCCTTATTGCACGAGTTACTTTTTCCTCCATTTCAAGTACTTCTTTGAAAAGTGTGATATCAAATGTATCGATATTGTGTGCAATTGATGCATTCAATCTCAGTTCTTTTCCATTTTTGTCCTTCTTTTCGGTTACCTCTCCGATTAGCAAGTATTTGTGTTGAATCTCTAGTTTTCCTTCGATACTAACCTGAATTTTCTCTGCTTTCTTGGAATTTTCAAATATGTCTTGAATGACTGCAAAACCTGGACCTGAATCTACAACTATTCCCAGTATTCTGACTGGGTCGGTAGTCGTCGCGGATAGATCTCTTATTCTCGTGAGTTTTGATGGTTTGCGGCGGGGGAAACTTTTCTCTTCAGCCAAGATATGTACACCATCTATGTTTGGTGAGGTGACCATAGGTCTCAATAGGTGCTACGAGTCTGGGGCTATAAATCTGTCAGTTCAGATTAATATCGTTGAACTAGCCACCATAGTTCCGCCAAGTGTGTTTACATTGTGTACATCTATAGAATTCTGTGGCACCTTCATCCCCTCGTCTTGTTTGGAGAGTCCAATAATAAGCATCATTGTTGTCACATTTGGGACAAGATGCTTTTGTGATTGGCATAGGAATAGAATCATCCTCAACAACGATTATTTTGTCGCGGGGGGTTTTCTCGAGATTTTGTGAAACAGTAAGTCTTCCTTTGATTTCCTTGGTATGATCACAACTACGGCATTTCAAAACTCGTGTATCATCATCTTGGGTTATTGGCACCATCATTGCACCGCATTTGTCACAGAATTCCATTGGATATCAACTTCTCCGTCGGTTTATGCTGTTTTCAATTAAGCGTTATGACAAAAACCAAGTTCTCAATCTAAGGCAATGAATCAATATGCAGTTCTAATAGGTGCTGGAATGATTGCACTGCCAATTCTCCCTCTCTCTTTCTACTGGTTTTGGTATCAATATGCAGTGTTTCCGTAAGAGATTTCACCGCTTCCTGGATTGTGAACTTTCCACTCATCCACAGATATGCCATGATGGCTTCATAAGCGTCTGCCGCTCTTCCTGCATCTGTTCTGCGAGAAATATGATTGTAGACATTTGTTGCACGGATAGCTCTTGCAAGTACACTGTCTCTTACTTTCTCACCTGTCGTTTGTCCGAGAACAACGGACTTTGCTAGAGAATAGACAAAATTGACTAAATTGTCACCCACCTTTGCGAGACCCTTGTCATTCATAATAGATTCTAGAGATTCATGACGAACAAAGGATTCCCACATTTGAAGGACCCTCTCAGTGTTTCTTTTGAGGTTAATCGATACTGTGATCAGACACAGCCTGTTTGAATTTCTTGCGGAATTCCTCAGTCCGGGCAAGCATCTTCTCCAAGGCTTCTCTAAGTACAACATTGGCTTGTCGTCTTTTTGTCTTTAGAGTTAAAACTGGGCTGGCTAGTAGTGGATGTTCAATATTATACCCAGCAAATTCTACTGCTGATTCCTCTAATAGTGTCTTACGTAGCAGGTTTGGGAATGAGTGTCCCTCTCCACCAATCTCAACTTTGAGTTCGTATTTTGTATGTTCAATAGTTTTTGGCTTCAAATCTAACGCCTCCTATTGCCTCTGTGGCGATCATCGCTTCCTCTGTCACCGTGTCTATCTCTACCTCTTCCTTGTGGTCCATTGAAGCGTCTTCCGCTACGACCTCCACGGTCTTCGCGATCATAACGTCTTCTCTCATATGACCTCCGGCGGGGAGCAAAATCAGGTCTTGCTTCTAAACCAAAGTTTTGTCCATAGTCATTCGCGACTTCTCGGGTTTCTCGATTTTCACATCTAAGACAAAACATGTTATTGTGAGTAGTGAGTGTCAGTGAGTTGCCGCATCTAGAACAACTCGCAATAACAACTCCCAGCTCATGTCCAACTAGGGATAATTTTACTGGTAATTGATGTGTGTTAAGAGCCACTGCACGAATTATGTCATTCTGCTTGAGCACATCTAACATGCTTTTGACATATCTCCGAGTCACATTACTAATGTGTAGTTCACCAACAAGTCCACTATGGATATCTTTGTCATTTCTTCTAACGATTTCAACTTCTGCCCGTTGTTCAAATGCATGAATGACCTTTCCCATGAGAATGTCACCAGCAATTGGGAGTGCTAATTTCATCTTACCATCTGGACTTACAACACTGATGCTACGATCCTTAAGATTCATGGTAACTGTTCCAGGAGCAGCTGCATAAACAATGCCTTCTTTCTCGTAGGTACCATAGCTAGGCATCAATTCCTCGATGACACATAGCTGGTCTCCAGGTACTACAATATCGCCACTCTTTACATCTGCCATTCTATTCACACTCGTTGGTGCATATGCGATACAAATCCACATCCACCATGTGTTTCTGTTTCTTGTGATAATCGAACAGTCGGCCAATTGGAAACTGAAACGTTTCAAGCTGTGCTATTCTTGCACCTAGCTTCTCAATCTCATTCTTCAGGAAGACCCTATTCTTTTCACCTGCGAGATGCATGCTGTATGTAACATCAGCAATAGAGATTGCCTTTTTCAGGAATCTCAAGTCTGCACCTCTTTTTTTCACTCCGAACGGGGGATTACTCACCACGGTATCAACAAGACAACGTAACTGCAATGAGGGAACGTCCCCCAACACCCAGTCTACAGTGTCTTCTGTTCCGAGTGAACGTGAGTTCATTTGAGACGCCTTTAAGGCTTTGCTTTGTACATCAATTCCGATGGCACGATTGGCACCTAACAAAGCAGCACCAATAGCAAATATGCCATCCCCACATCCGAGGTCACACACGACTTTGTTGGTGATATCATTGTGTTCCATCTGAGCTGCATAGAGCACAGAAGCCGCAATTGGGGCAGGAGTCGGATATTGTTCTAATGAAACATCATGATTATCGAGCCGTTCAATCGACTCAAGAGCCATTTCTAAATCCCTAAGGCGCAATCAGTTCACTATCCAATTGTCAAAACCACTGAGAGGAGTATACCTAATATTGATGAATCATGTTGTAGGTACCTGAATTCTATTGTATTGTTTCAGATAATACCTACTCTTATCAGTTCCATGAGTTCCATATGAACTCCAGTGGAACTTACCTTAACTTCTTATGGAAGTTCAGCTACTCAAAAAGTGATTTACACACAATAATTGGGGTGCTAATACTGGAAAAACCTCTCGACAAACTGTTTGATAAGTTTCTGCAAGGCCAGGCAATTTTCAGAGATAGGACTGCATTAAGACCTACATATGTTCCAGAAAATCTTCCATATAGAGATGATCAGATGAATAGAATCGGCTCAATTTTGGGTCCTGCCCTCAGAGGTGCTCCACCATCTAATATTCTCTGCTATGGTAAGACCGGGACTGGAAAAACGGTTGTGGCTCGGTATGTACTGGATATGCTCGTGAACAAGGCTGAAGAGAGTGGAGTCAATCCTCCACTAACTGCTTTTGTCAATTGTAGAATTGTTGGGACCAACTATAGAGTCTTGAAACGGTTATGTGACCAGATTGATGCAACAATGTCTGATGGGTCGGAGGTCCCATTCACCGGCCTTCCTACTGATGAGATTCGTGAGGTGTTGAAGAATAAACTTGACTCAGATGCCAACATTCTCACAGTTGTGCTTGATGAGGTTGATAGTCTATTGAAACGTGATGTGGGTCAGGGTAATGATATCCTATATGGATTGACAAGAATGAATGGGGAGCTTGAAAACAGCAGGATTTCAATAATAGGGATTAGTAATGACCTCAAGTTCAAGGAAATGCTTGATCCGCGTGTCCTGTCTACGCTAGGAGAAGAAGAAGTGATTTTCTCACCCTATAACGCTGTAGAATTGAGAGGCATTTTGAAACAGAGAGTTGCTCTGGCCTTTAATACTAACGCGATAAGTGATGAGGGAGTGATTAACCTAGTTGGAGCCTTAGCAGCACAAGAGCATGGAGATGCTCGTAGAGCGCTTGATTTACTAAGAACTGCTGGTGAACTTGCAGAGAGAAGTGGAGATGAAAAAGTAACTCAGAATCATGTACGAGAAGCACAAAAGGTGATAGAGCGTGATACGATTACTGAAACTGTGAAAACACTACCGATGCAATCTAAAGCAGTTCTGTTTGCTGTCTATGTTCTAGCAAACAAAGGTCAACGAGACATCTTCACTGGAGAGTGCTATAATATCTATTCGGAAATCGCAAAGTCGCTTTCCATAGACACACTGACTCAGCGGCGTGTATCGGACCTGATCTCTGAGCTCGATATGCTTGGACTGATTAATACGACCGTGATCTCAAAAGGAAGATATGGTAGGACAAAGAAAATCAAATTAGCAGTCAGTAAGAAGCAAATTGGCGCCATTCTCGATGATGATGTTCGTCTCAATAAACTGGCACAGGATATCGATTCAAACTGACATGTCATGGAAGAACCTGATTTCTGGAGCTCCTGTTCTGAGGTTCAGGATTGTAACGATTCCAGGTGTTGGAACCACTCCCTGTTTCCTCATAAAATCTGTTTGTGATTGAAACGTTCCAGAGTTGATTATCTGTATTCCACGATAGTTGTCAACAGCATTGTGATGAGCATGTCCAAAGTGAACAACATCAGGAGGTGTATCAATCACCATCCAGTCTCGATGAAGTGGAGCAAGTTCGGTTTTGCCTCCATAAAGAGGTGCTAAATGGCGCTTTTTGAGTAGCTCTTTCATTGGTGTTGCTGGGTCAGCATATGATGCTCCTGGAATGCTTGTCACTAAGTCATCCATACTATCACCATGAGTCATCAAGATATTCACACCCTCAACTATAAGCTGGCTTGGATCTCCCAGCATAGTGATACGGTTTCTAAGTTTATAGAGAGGTTCTGCAAATTCCTCAGAAATAGAAGGTTTTGGTAATGCCTGTCTACATGCATCGTGGTTTCCAGGGATGCAAAATATTTTGACATGTTTTGGTAGTTTTCGAATTTTGGTTGCAAAAAGAGCGTACTGATCATAGATACTTGTGATACTCAAGTCTAATCTTTGGGAGGGGTATACGCTAATCCCATCAACCATATCCCCTCCAACGAATAAGTACCGGATATCTTTGACAAGACGTTTATCCGACTCTTCCACACCACGACCATTCATCCAATCAATGAATTGATCAAATTCGTCTTCTAGAAACTCCTTACTTCCACAGTGGATATCTGAGATAAAAACTGCATTCACATCACGTTTTGCTCTTCCTACTGGCCGGGCTGTAGGAATACCCGGAAAAATCACATCGTCGACAATCATTCTGGCATCTTCATCTATATATCCTGAAAGACAAACAACCTCATCTAGCATTAGGGAGTTTGCCTTTTTAGCGAGTTTTTGTCCCTTGAAGCCTTCCTGTGTTGCAGGAACTATGCAGACGATTGTAGAATAACGTTCTTCAAAACGACCTTCTACACTTACCTTTTCGATATGCTCGAGCTCAACTATTACATTCTTGGATAATGATAGCCTTCGGTTCTTTACAGCACCAAGTACTATTTGTGATGGACGAGCCGAGGTGCGAAGCCCTTCCCTGCTCATTGCTTTCCTTGCTCTAGCAGATTCTTTTCGCAATTTTGCAGCATATGGAGAAACAGCATTTTGTGTGTCAATTCTGCTCATATAGATGCGTTTGATACGAGTGAAGCGGTCTCGGAATAGTTCTAGAAAATCTTCAACGGTACCTTCGGATCCAACAAGATCCTGTCTAGGATTCTTTTCAACACGGTAATTCCATGTTGGACCTTTGATAATGGATTCAATATATTCTCTTGACAAAATGGGGGGGTGGTCTTCAGGGGTTTCAGCAGAGAGAACTGACTTTACTGTATCAATAGGTGACTCTTGGTCTACAATGTAGTCTAGAGCTGCTGGCGTGATTTGTAATCCAGACTCTATTAATAATCTGAGCACATCACGACGAACTGTAGATGTCAATGGGTCACCGGATGATGTGATACGAGCTTCTCGTTTTAAACGTCTGCCATCTGGTACCTTCTCAAATATCGATACGCGGGAAATGTAATAAGCATCCATCCAAAGTCATGGTCGACTTCCTTCTTCGGGTGAAGAGATTATGGTAATCACAAGAACCTTGCAGCAAACAGGTGGAAAAACTGGTAGTTCGTTTTTGATAATTCTACCAAAGGACTGGATAAATAGACAGAAATTAAGTAAAGGAGACTCTGTAGTCGTAGCTGAACGTGAAGATGGATGTTTGATTATTGATCCACGACTCGTAAAAACCGGAGAGAGAAAAATAACCACAGCGATGATTGTACAGAATCTTCGTTGGGAGATAACAAGCCGATATTTGCTTGGTTTTGATGAGATTCGTGTTGTTAGTAAAGAGCCAATAACTAATGATCAGAGAGACGAGTTAAAAGGAATAATCAAACGGTTTGTTGCTCTTGAAGTCACTGATGAAGATGACTATCAGATTGTGTTACGATGTCTTGTTGATCCTTCAACTCTTCCTGTAAGTACTGCAATGCGTAGAATGCATTTGATAACTTCCAGAATGATAAATGACTCAATGAGAGCATATTTTGAGGGAAACATGGAATCTGCAGATGAAATAGTGAAACGAGACGAGGAGGTCGACCGTCTATTCTTTTTGATTGTTCGGGAACTTAGATCTGCGATTCAGTATCCTAGAATGAGTGAGATGATGAAACTTACGCCTGTAGAAGCGCTTGATTTTCGACTGGCAGTACAATATATTGAGAGAATAGCAGACTTGGCAGTTGATATTGCAAGATGGGTTGATGAACCAATTGATGAATCTTTAATCAAAAAGATTGAGCCCATTGTTGAGGAGGTATGTGTGATGCTGTCAGATGCTGTCAATAATCTCTTCAAATTCAATCCGAAAAAAGTGACCTCTGTTATCAAAGCAGAAAACAGATTGATATCCAAAACCGCAAAGCTTAGACAACATATCGTTGCTTCTCCTAATGGACAGCCACAAACCCAAGTCCAAGTAGTCGACAGCCTATTGAGAATGGGCGAGGCTGCAAAAGATATCGTAGACTTAGCATTACCTCATTACGAATAGAGGAATAGATTATGACACAGAAACTGTTTGGTACATCTGGTATCAGGGGATCAATCATTGAGCAATCAACTCCAGACCTCGCCCTTGGCTTGGGAAGAGCATTGGGTTCTTTTCTGGATGGAGAAGGGATTGTGGGCGTTAGTACTGACGCGCGGACATCACGTGAAATATTGGGAAGTGTCTTTATTGGTGGTGCTCTCTCGACAGGTGTTCATGTTGTAGATTTGGGAATAGCCCCAATGCCAGCTGCAGCATTCTTTAGCGCATTCAAAGAGATTTCAGCTTCAGTCATCATTACGGCAAGTCATAATCCTCCTACAGATAATGGATTCAAATTCTTCAGTAATGGACGAGAGTTTATCAGATCGGAGGAGAAATTTCTGGAGAACTCTGTTTTTAATAATGAATATTTGATTGCACCATGGGATAAAATCGGACAATTGTCAAAACAAAACATCAGGGTTGATTTTCTAAACACGGTCAAGAAGTTTCTCTTGAAAAGGGGTGAAGTAAGTAAGGGTACAAAAGTTCTGATTGATCTGGCGAACGGTGCCGCTACAGACTATACTCCTGAACTTCTCAAAAACCTTGGATTTTCGGTAACAACGATGAACTCTCATCAAGATGGTCATTTCCCGGGGAGACCTCCAGAACCATCCCCTGGAAATTTGGGGGATGCAATGAAGATGGCTGCAGAGTCTGATTTTGGGGTTACTATGTGCCATGACGGTGATGGCGACAGACTAGCTGTGATAGATGAGAAGGGAGAATTCATTGATCAGAACCGTGTAATTGCATTATTTGCTAGAGATGAAGTTGAGAGGAAAGGAGGCGGGATAGTTCTTACTTCGATTGATACCTCTAGCGTTATTGATGAGATTGTAAACTCTGCAGGAGGAACTGTTGTTCGAATGCCTTTAGGGTCTCTTCAGGAGTTTCTGGCGGGGGATAATGGCAAAGATGTGATACTGGCCTCAGAGCCTTGGAAACCAATATTTACCGAGTTGGGTTGGTGGATGGATGGCATCACGGGAGCAGGGCGTTTTGCTCAGTTGGTTGATGAGCTCGGTGATGGTAGTTGTATGAAGTTGATGAAGACAATTCCCAAGTACCCAATGCTGAGGGATTTTGTCCCCTGTCCAGACAGTGTTAAGCAGCAATTCCTACCTCGTGTGAAGGAGCTGCTTGTCCCTGAGATTAGTGGTGTGGAGCGGGTTCTTGAGGTGGATGGAGTTCGGATAGAGAACAAAGATGGTTCCTATGTACTTGTAAGAGTATCAGGAACCGAACCAAAAGCTAGGGTGTATGTAGGTGCGAAAACACAGCAGACTGTGGATACTCTAGCTGGGATTGCAAAGAAAGTAATGGAACAAGTATTGGACGAATTAAAGTGAGAAATGGCGCTGGATATGAGAACTAAACTAAGTCTAAATTTCTGTAAAGTTAAATACACAGTCTGTACAGACTCTAAACGTGAAGTCTTCCAAATACAATGACATGGAATTCTTTTCCAAAGAACGAGTTCAAGAAATTACCGGGGAATTCAAAGAGGTCATTGTCATTCCAGTCAATAGGACATTCGAGGGCGAAAACCGGGTCTACAGCTTTGCGGAAATGAAAGAGATATTGGAAAGCGCTAATAAAATAGCATCCGGACTATGTGGATGTAAGAGAAAGTATGAAAATTGTGACGCTCCTAAAGATGGCTGTATCAGTTTGGACGCGTGGGCGGATGATTTTCTAGAAGATGAACCCACAACAGAGCACGAGATCAGTGTCGAAGAGGCACTTGAGTTGCTTCAGAAAAGCCACGAAGCAGGACTTGTACATATCTCTTATACAATGAAAGATGATGAGAAACCTGGTTTAATCTGTAGCTGCTGTCCGTGTTGTTGCCATACTCTTGGAAGCTTGATTAGAAATGGAACACATCCAATGATGTTAACTTCAAAATATATTGCAGTGAATGATGACCAATTGTGTGTTCAATGTGGAAAATGCGTAGAAAGGTGCGTATTTGGTTCAAGAGATGTGAAAGATGATATCCTAGTTTACGATGACTTAATGTGCTTTGGTTGTGGATTATGTGTTTCGACTTGTCCTGAAGGCGCGATTAGCTTAGTTCCTAGGGAGAATTAATTATGAAGTGGCGCCGGGGATGAAACTTGAACTAAGTTTTCTCATCCATCAATGATAGCTGAGGTGAAAACCACTTTTGCTGGCTTAATGCTAACCAACAGTAATGTTTTATTCGAACTAATCAATTGGAGCATTAGGCCGAGGTATCCAAGTGGCTACGGAGACGGTCTCGAAGCCAGTTGGCGGGGCAACCGTTGCCCTCGAGGCTCGTGAGACCACGTGTAGATACTGACACGAGGCACGAATTCGAATCTCATCCTCGGCGCCATATTCTAACTCCTTTAGTCCCATTCTGGTCGTGGAGGATAACTCTCATCATTATCTCTCAATTGAGATTTGAAATCAAGAAACATTTCCTCAAGAATTTCAGGATTCTCATCATCTATTCGAAGAGATACTTTGAAAGCGTCGACCAAACGTTCATGATTTTCGAATGCTTTTTCAAATAATATCGAATCATTTCCCAGAGGATCTGAGAGCGCATCGAGGTAACTGGATGTGATGAGTGAGGTTCATGGACAGTTATTGTCTGCTCTGATTCTTACCCCATTTATACCATACCCCATTCTCGTTAACGTTAACCTCCCAATCGAGTTTTACATCCACCCCATTTGGAAGCGGTGACAGGTCAATTCTTTCGAGCCACTTTAGACTCGCTAAAGTGAGTTTCTGCAAATTAATGCATGAGGCTAATGGTGTAAGATTCAACTCCCGAAAACTATTGTGTGATAGAAAGAGGTATTGCAATTCCGTGCATGAAGATAAGGGAGAGAGATCAATACTCTGAAGCTGGTTGTTGTGGAGATCAAGTCTTATCAAGTCTTTACAGTTCAAGAGAGGACTAAGATCGATTTCACGGAGCCAATTACTTGACAAAATTAATTTCTGAAGATGAGGACAGTATGTCAGTGGCTCAAGATCTATACGTTCAAGATGATTTCCGGATAGTCCGAGTTCACGCAAATTAGGGAAAGAGGAGAGAGGAGAAAGGTCAATCTCACTTATGATATAAGCTTGAATATAGATTTGACGTTCTCCGGGACCTATTTCGTAGTCTAATTCGAGATGATGCTCTTTACCGCTTTTGTCAATAACACGAAAAGTGACACTCATACCTCATTCTCCATGACTCCTCTTCTAGAACACAACTCCAAGATAAGTCTTGATTAGAGATTTGGATTAGCCTTCCAAGGTCGACGAATCTAGGAATAATAGACAAGATTATCGTTGTCCTTCTATTAGGAGTGTTGGCATTTCCAAGAGAAGACTGAAGTTTAGAAAGGACTTCAAAAGGCACGGTCACCACTCAGAGGAAACAACATATGATTATATCCCTAATTGTAATCCGTTCTCTTTGGATATCTTGTGTTAGTGTAGTGTACTCTTCCACTATCCCGCCTCCATAGCTACTAGGAGACCCCGGCTGAATCTGATTCAGTCTTTGTTAAGATATAACGTTAATTGTCTGTAATCAGAACGTGAGAATTGAATATCCAGCACCAATGAACTTCAATAGATCACTATGCCCCTTTAGCTCGCCTTTCAATGGTATTCCAAGCTTCTCTGCAGCCTCGGTTGCTTCAAATGCAGAGGTGCAGGCTTTACAAGCATGGTCGATGATTCCAAGCTCCATTGCTTTGTCGAAGACAGGGAGTTTGATTGTACCTTCTGCAATTCCAATCAATAGCTTCGGCGAGGCACACTCAAGAACAGTTGCGACCTCATGTCCATTCTCGTGAAAATTGATCGCATTCAGAAGTAGGTGGTACAGCTGCATCTTGTTATCATCTGTTGCTAAGAACATGTATTTCATGATAAACCCCACATGAGTAGGCACTAACGGGATAATGAGGATTACTGAAAATATGGGGTGGGAGAAATTATCTATTAATATCTTGGTATCCATAATACTCAATACAGGGAAGTAATCCTAAATCAGAATTGGAGAGTTTACATTAATGTCAGTTGAACAGGTTAAGAAATGGTTGGACTCGCTCGAAATATCTTTTGAACTGATGGAAGATATCAATACATTCAAGCTGGCATGGGATGTTGAAGATTCCACCTTCGAGATTCGGGTTGCAATTCGTGCTGACAAATGGATCCATGTCGCAGTACTTCTTCTCAGACCGGAGGAAATTCCACAGGAGAGCAAGGAAGAACTGTATGGCTTTTTGCTTCGTGAGAATTGGATGCTCGATGACGTGACATACTCCATGGATGAAAAAGGTAATCTTTACTCTGAGAATGACATACCTCAACAAACAAATCTTGAGAACTTCAAAAGTGAGCTTGATGCGGTTATCTTTGGTCTTGAACGATTCTTTACAATCGTGTCCAGTAGATTTGGAATCGAG